>DAIRFM010000321.1:0-2756 GCA_036795025.1 Burkholderiales bacterium
GTTGCCTTGAGTTGCTTGATTTCGTCCAGATTGGCGGCCTGAGCCAGCCTGGCGGCGTCGTCGCGCCTGATCGGCCATTCCTGCAGTTCGTCGCGCAGCGCGGTGATGGTGGCCTTCAACTGCGCGATTTCGGCGTTTGCGCCGGACACTCCCTGCCGCACCGCCTCGCCGGTATCGCGGCGCGAGCGCTCCAGTTCCTCGCGCAGCGCGAACACCGTCATTTTCAGTTCGCGGATCTCGGCAAGGCCGGGGGCGGCGGTTTCCGTTTCGGCGGCCATGCGGCTATTCTAATACCGCAGCGCGGTTCGAGGAACCTTGATGGTGGACGGTCTGAACCAAGGGCTGCCCGCTGACGCGCCGCGCCAGCCGCCGCTCCACGGTTCAGCCCTCCAGCACGCCGCCGCCGTACTTGAGGCGCGGCATCTCGAAGCGGTCGGTGATGCGGGTGTAGCCGCCCCTGCCGGCAAGGCGGCCGATCGGGTTGATTTTGCCGACGTCGACGTGAAACCGCTCGTCGACGATGCCCTCGTGGTAATGGAAGTAGACGACCTCGCCGATCACCACGTGATACGGTACGCGGCCGAGTTCGAGCCTCTGCAGCAAGCGGCACTCGAACGCGACCGGCGCTTCCGCAATGCGCGGCGGGCGCACCTTCTTCGACGCCAGCGCGGTGAAGCCCGCCTCCGCGATCTCGTTCACGCCGCGCGGGTAGTCGATCGCGCACACGTTCATTTTCTCCTTGATCGCGTCGCTCACGATGTGCACGACGAACTCCGGAATCTCGAGGATGTTCGCAATCGTGTCCTTGGCGCCGCCGTCCTTGTCGCCGACCGAGAACATGAGCATTGCCGGGTCGGAGCCGATCGCGTTGAAAAAGCTGAACGGCGCGGCATTCGGCCCCTGACTGCCGAGCGTCGTTACCAGCGCGATCGGCCGCGGCGTCACGCTCCCGATCAGCAGCTTGTACTGCGTTTTCCAGTCGAGCGCGGCGGCGTCGAATTCGGTCATGTCGTTCCTTTGCAGAGTAAGGCGTTAAGTCGCCCTTGATGCTGAACTTATCGGTTCCGACCGCTGGGCGAAGTCGGACTGAACGCACGCCCCGAACTGCTGCGGCGGGTAGCCCCCGGTCTGCGCGACCGCGGGTCGGCGAATTCGCGCGTCTTCCGCATTTTAGCCGTCGCGCCATCCTAGCGGGACAATTTCCTGCCGCGTCCCGGGCCCGTGCCGCACCTTCACCGCCCCGGCACGGCACACCCGCGAACGGTCTTTTGCCGCCTTTCCCACCCCCGGCGCGCAATTGCTTTGCTCGCTTTCCCTACTGCTCCTATAATTCACCCATCCCCTCGACAATGGGTTATTCCATGAACCAGCCCCGCGAACTCAACGCCACGCTAGTCAACGAGCTCAAGGCCCTGCTGGGCGAGCGCGCCACCACCGCGCGCGGCATCTGCGAGCAGCACGGCAAGGACGAATCCTACTTTCCGTACGCAGCGCCCGACGCCGTGGTATTTCCGCGAACCACTGAGGAAGTGCGCGATATCGTCAACATCTGCCGCCGCCACCAGGTTCCGATGATTCCCTACGGTGTCGGCACCTCGCTCGAAGGCCACATCCTGGCGGTGAAGGGCGGCGTGTGCATCGACGTGAGCCAGATGAACAAGGTGCTGGCGGTGCACGAAGCCGACCTCGACGCGGTGGTGCAGGCGGGCGTGACGCGCAAGCAACTGAACGAGCACATCCGCCACACCGGACTGTTCTTCCCCATCGACCCCGGCGCCGATGCGACCATCGGCGGCATGACCGCCACGCGCGCCTCCGGCACCAACGCGGTGCGTTACGGCACCATGCGCGAAAACGTGATTTCGCTCACCGTGGTGCTCGCCGACGGCCGCATCATCAAGACCTCGCAGCGGGCGAAGAAGTCCGCTGCCGGCTACGACCTGACGCGGCTGTTCATCGGTTCCGAGGGCACGCTCGGCGTCATCACCGAGATCACGGTGAAGCTGTATGCGGTGCAGGAAGCGATGTCGGCGGCGGTGTGCGCATTCGACTCGGTCGAAGGCTGCACCAAGACCGTCATCCAGACCATCCAGGCGGGCGTGCCGGTGGCGCGCTGCGAGATCGTCGATGCGACCGCGATGGGCTGCATCAACAAATACAACAAGACCGACTACCGCGTCGCCCCAACGCTGTTCTTCGAATTCCACGGCACGCAGGCAAGCGTGATCGAGCAGGCCCAGGCGGTGCAGGAAATCGCCAGGGAGAACGGCGGCATGGATTTCCAGTGGGCGACCAAGGCCGAGGACCGCACCAAATTATGGGAGGCGCGCCACAACGCCTATTTTGCCTGCCTCCAGCTTCGGCCCGGGTGCCGGGCGATTTCGACCGACGTGTGCGTGCCGATTTCACGGCTGGCCGAGTGCGTGTCCGAAACCATGAAGGACGTTGCGGGCTATCTGTGCCCGGTGCCGCTGATCGGGCACGTGGGCGACGGCAATTTTCACCTGATGTTCCTGGTCGATCCGGCCAAACCGGAGGAGCAGGAACTGGCGAAGTCGTTGAACAAGCGGCTGGTCGAGCGCGCGCTCGCCATGGAAGGCACCTGCACCGGAGAGCACGGTATCGGCCTCGGCAAGCAGGCCTGGCTGCAGGAGGAACTGGGCGAGGCCGTCGACGTGATGCGCGACATCAAACGCCTGTTCGACCCCGACAACCTGATGAATCCGGGGAAGGTGGTGCCGCTGTAGGCGCCTACT
>DAIRFM010000322.1:0-2736 GCA_036795025.1 Burkholderiales bacterium
CCCGGTGATCTCGAGAATAGTGCTGAAGGACGCGCAAGTTGACATGCAAAGGACGGCCGGCGGCCTGAGGAACTGGCGCCTGAAAAACCCCGACTACCGCGGCCCAGCCAAGATCAAGTTGTTGAGCCTGGAGGCGTACCGGACGACACTGCGCTTCGCCGACCGCAGCCGTGAATTCGATATCCGTTTCGCCTCGAGCGCGCTCGAGCCTGTGGCCGTCAGCCCGCAATCGGGCAAGCCGCTGACCCAGAAGATAGACATCAAGGGCGTCTACCGCGGGGGCGACTTCAACGCACAGGCATTTACCGGCGACGTGCTCACCTTCCTGGAGACTCGGCAGTACTTTCCTGTGCGCGGCCACGTCATCGCAGGCAAAACCCGGCTGGACCTCGACGGCATGGCCGCGGACATGTTTCGGCGGCCGCTCCTGGACGCAAACGTGCGCATCGCCGGTCCTACTCTGTCGCAACTCCATCCGTTCATCCTGCTGCGCCCGGCGGTCTCCCGACCCTATGGCGTCGAGGCGCAGGTGGTCAAGATCGAAGACAAATACACGTTCACGCGGCTGCGCGGAAAAATTGGCGAGACGGACCTCGCGGGAGACGCTGCTCATGATCTGCGCAACGAGCGCTCCTATTGGCGTGCCGACCTGGGAAGCGAGTCGGCCAACCTGTTCGACCTGCGCTCGCTGGCAGGCGTCGACTATCCGGCCGAAAGCTTGGCGGGGGCCGCAGCCAAGCAGGCGGGCTCCCGGACCAACCCGCCCAATCGACTGTTTCCGCGGCATGCCTTCAAGCCCGATCATTTCCGCACCTTCGACGCCCACATCAGCCTGGACGCGAAGAAGCTCAAAGCGCCCGGCATGCCCGCCCTCGATAGCTTGCGCTTCACCGCAGCGCTGCAGGACGGCGTACTGCAGATTGAACCCGTCGATTTCGGCATCGCCGGAGGCCACGCGAGAGGACGAGGGACGCTGGATACGCGCAAGCAACCGCCGTATGCCCGCGCGGCGCTGGAACTGCACGACCTGAGCCTGGAACGGCTGTTCCCCAAGCTGCCCGCGCCGGCGCGCAGAATCGGGGCGCTCAAAGGCAAGCTACAGTTCGAAGGCAGGGGCGAATCCATCGCCGCCGTGTTGGGCAGCGCCTCGGGTAAGCTGGAAATCGAATTGGAAGGCGGCAGCATCTCCAACCTGATCGACGCCAAGCTCAGCCTCAATCTCGGCAAAATCGCCGGCCTGATGTTGCGCGGCGACCGCGACATTCCCATCCGCTGCGGCATGGCAGCCTTCGATTTCCGCAACGGCTACGGCAAATCGCGCGTCCTGCTGGTTGAAACGGAGCAGACACGCATCGAAGGCACCGGGGCCATATACCTGCGCGACGAAAGGCTGGATCTGCTGCTGACGCCGCGGCCGAAGAATCCCGGCCTGCTCACCTTAGGCTCCGCCATTCACGTGCGCGGATCGTTCAAACGCCCGGAGTTCACCCTCGACAAAGGGGCGGCCCGCGCGCCGGAACCGCTCTCGAACGTTCACTGCCCCGAGGGTGCCGCCTTGCCCGCCGCCGGCCCCAGCACACCTGCCCGCTCCAGCGTTTCGATCCGGCCCGCATCGTAGTGCAGCACGTCGCGCCGCACTGCGCCAGTAGGACTTGCTAATTTCAGCACTTTGGTATGGCTGTGAGGCAGGCGGCGTGTGAGTTGCAGGTTTTGAAAGTTTAAGAATGCGGGCGGCATTGGATGACCGCCCTGCGCGCCGCCGCCATCACGTGATGGCCTTGTGTTTGGGGCCCCCTTTGTAAAGGCAATCCCTCAACGACCCTCGCGCAATTTCGCCAGCTTCGCCTTGATCTCCGGCAGCGCCGCCGCCACCGCCTTCTCTCCCTCGAGCACCGCCATGTGCCGATCCTGGAAACCGGTCGCCTTGAGGCTCAATATCTGCGGGCGGATCACCACATCCGCATCCCTGAGTTCGTAGCGCCCGATGCTCTGCCCCATGATGGCGAAGGTCTGCAACAGCACGTCGATAGTGCTTTTCGTGCTGCCGTATTGCGGCTGGTCGGAGATATCCACGGCGATGACGAAATCGGCGCCCATGTCTCGCGCCGCCTTCACCGGCACCGGGCTCACCAGACCGCCATCGACATATTCACGGCCGTTGATCTTCACCGGCTGAAACACTCCGGGCACGCTGCTCGATGCGCGCACCGCCATGCCGGTATTGCCGGTGCGGAACACCATCGCTTCGCCGCTTTGCAAATCGGTGGCCACCGCGGCGAATAAGCGCGGGAGCTTCTCCAGCGGACGCTGGCCGATCGCGCGATTGATGAAGTTCTGCAAAGCCTCGCCGCGGATGACGCCGCGATCCGGCAGCGACCAGTCGCTGACCTGGCCCTCCTCCATCTGTATCGCCAGCTTCTGCAACTCGAAACCGCCGTTGCCGGCTGCATACAGCGCCCCGACCACGGCGCCGGCGCTGGTGCCGACAATGAGGTCGGGAACGATGCCTTGCGCCTCCAGCGCCTTGATCGCTCCGATGTGAGCGAAACCGCGCGCCGCGCCGCCGCCCAGGACCAGTGCGATCTTGAGTGCGGCCTTGGGTACGACCGCCGGCGTAGGCGGCGTAGGCTTGACCGGCGCGGAGCAAGCGGCCAAGAGCGATAGCGCCAGGCCGGCGACAAGCAGACGACGTTGCAGCAATTTCATGGTGGCCGAATTCTATCCTGCTTCGCGGCT
>DAIRFM010000073.1:0-6224 GCA_036795025.1 Burkholderiales bacterium
CCTTCGGGGCGCATCCCCTCATGCTCCCCTAAATCAGGGGCCATTTCGGTAATTCCGAAATGGCCTCTTACTCAACGGTGACGGACTTGGCGAGATTGCGCGGCTTGTCCACGTCCGTGCCGCGCGCGAGCGCCGTGTGGTAGGCGAGCAGCTGCAGCGGCACCACGTGCAGGATCGGCGACAGCGCGCCGTAATGCTCCGGCAGCCGCACCACGTGCACGCCCTCGGAGGGCGTGATATGGCTGTCGGCGTCGGCAAAAACGTAAAGCTCGCCGCCGCGCGCGCGCACTTCCTGCATGTTGGACTTGAGCTTTTCCAGGAGCGCGTCGTTGGGCGCGACGGTGACCACCGGCATTTGCTCGGTCACCAGCGCCAGCGGCCCGTGCTTCAACTCGCCGGCCGGATAGGCTTCGGCGTGGATGTAGGAGATTTCCTTCAGCTTGAGCGCGCCTTCGAGCGCAATCGGATAGTGCAGGCCGCGCCCGAGGAAGAGGGCGTGCTCGCGGCGCGCGAACTGCTCCGCCCAGGCGATGATCTGCGGCTCGAGCGCGAGCACGCTCGCGAGCGCGGCCGGCAGGTGGCGCAGGTTTTTCAGATGCCGCGCTTCGTCTTCGAGCGTAAGCCGCCCGCGCGATTTGGCCAGCGCGAGCGCGAGCAGGAACAGCGCGGTGAGCTGGGTGGTGAAGGCCTTGGTCGAGGCGACGCCGATTTCGACCCCGGCGCGGGTCAGGTACTTGAGCGCGGTCTGCCGCACCATGGCGCTGGAGGCGACGTTGCAGATCGCCAGCGTGTGCCTGTGGCCGAGCGACTGCGCGTGCTTCAACGCGGCCAGGGTATCGGCGGTTTCGCCCGACTGCGAGATCACCACCACCAGCGCCCGCGGGTTGGGCACGCTGACGCGGTAGCGGTATTCGCTCGCGACCTCCACCTCGGTCGGCAGGCCGGCGATGGCTTCGAGCCAGAACTTCGCGGTGAGCCCGGAATAGTAGCTGGTGCCGCAGGCATAGATGCGCACCGCGTCGACCGCGGCGAAAATGTCTTTCGCGCCGTCGCCGAAAATGTCCGGCCCGATGCCGGCTACGCCTTCGAGCGTGTCGGCGATGGCCTGCGGCTGCTCGAAGATCTCCTTCTGCATGAAATGCCGATACGGCCCGAGCTCGACCGCGCCGGCGTAGGCGCTGACCGTGCGCAGCTCGCGCTCGACCGGCTTGCCGTCGCGGTCGACGATGGCGTAGCGGCCGAGCCCGATGTCGGCGACGTCGCCCTCTTCGAGATAGATGATCTGGTCGGTCGTCCCCGCCAGGGCCATGGCATCCGACGCGAGGAAAGTCTCGCCCGCGGTCTGGTTCACCCCGACACCCAGCACCAGCGGGCTCCCCTGACGCGCGCCGACCACGCGCTGCGGCTCGGCTTTGCAGAACACGGCGATGGCATAGGCGCCCTCGAGTTCCGCCACCGCGCGCTGCACGGCGAGAAACAGGTCGCCCGAATAATGGCTATGAATCAGGTGCGCGATGACCTCGGTGTCGGTCTGCGACTCGAACACGTAACCGCGCTCTTTCAGGCGCGTGCGCAGGTCTTCGTAGTTCTCGATGATGCCGTTGTGCACCACCGCGATCTCGTCGCGGCTGAAAATCGGGTGGGCGTTGACCGTGACCGGCGCGCCATGGGTGGCCCAGCGCGTGTGGCAGATGCCGGTCGAACCGGTGAGCCCGGACTCGCGCACCTGCGCATCCAGGTCGGCCACCCGCGACACGGTGCGCGCGCGCCGCAGTTGTCCCCCGCCGCCGGCGTCGTAGACCGCGACGCCGCAGGAGTCGTAGCCGCGGTATTCGAGCCGGCGCAAACCTTCGATCAGGACGGGGACGATGTCGCGTCGCGCGACCGCGCCGACTATGCCGCACATCTAGTTTCCATTCCTCATTTCTTTTTCACCGGCCGCTTCCAGCCCGTGATCGTGATCTGCTTGGCGCGCGAGATGGTGAGCGCGCCCGCGGGTGCATCCCTGGTGAGCGTGGTGCCCGCGCCGAGGGTCGCCCCCTTGCCCACCCGCACCGGCGCCACCAGCTGCGTGTCGGAGCCGATGTGGACGTCGTCCTCGATGACGGTGCGGTGCTTGTTGGCGCCGTCGTAATTGCAGGTGATGGTGCCGGCGCCGATGTTGACGTCGCGCCCTACGGTGGTGTCGCCGACATAGGCGAGGTGGTTGGCCTTGGAGCGCGCCCCGATCCGGCTCGCCTTCACCTCGACGAAATTGCCGATGTGCACTTCCTCGGCGAGCGTGGTGCCCGGGCGCAGCCGCGCATACGGGCCGATGCGGCAGCGCGCGCCGATGTCGGCTTCCTGCAGATGACAGAAGGGCTCGATCCGGGTGCCCGCCGCGACCTTCACGTTCCTGAGCACGCAGTTGGCGCCGACGCTGACGCCTTCACCGAGCACGGTCTCGCCCTCGAACACGCAATTGACGTCGATGGCCACGTCGCGTCCGCAAGCGAGGCTGCCGCGAACGTCGATGCGCGCCGGGTCCGCCAGCGTGACGCCGTCCTGCATCAATGCCGCGGCCACGCCGCGCTGGAACGTGCGCTCGAGCTCCGCCAGTTGCGCTTTGCTGTTCACGCCCAGGGTTTCCCAGGGCGCGCCCGGTTGCGCCGAACTGACCGGCACCTTGTCCGCCACCGCAGCCGCGATCAGGTCGGTGAGGTAATACTCCTTCTGCGCATTCTTGTTACTTAAGCCGGCGAGCCAGGCTTTCAGCCGCGCGGTCGGCAGCACCAGGATGCCGGTGTTGATTTCGCGCAGCGCGCGCTCGGCCTTGGTCGCGTCCTTTTCCTCGACGATGCGCCGGATGGCGCCGCGGCTGCGGATGATGCGGCCATAGCCGCGCGGATCGTCCAGTTCGAGCGTGAGCAGGGCCAGGCCCTTGCCCGCCGCCTGGCACAGCGACCGCAGCGTCTCGGCGCGAATCAGCGGCACGTCCCCGTACAGCACCAGGGTGGAAACCTTGGGATTGAGGTGCGGCAGGGCCTGCGCGAGCGCATGCCCGGTGCCCAGTTGCGGCTCCTGTTTCGCCCAGATCAAGTCGTCCTGACCAAGGGCCGCGCGCACGCGCTCGCCGCCGTGACCGTAGACGATGCAGATCAGCCCGGGCTTGAGGCTGCGCGCGGTGGCAACGACATGCGCGAGCAAGGGCTTGCCCGCCAGCGGGTGCAGCACCTTGGGCAAATCCGAGTGCATGCGCTTGCCCAGTCCGGCGGCGAGGATGACGACGTTCATGAATTTAGATCTCTGGCGGAGGCCGAAATGATACCACGCTGCCCCGCGCGCCCAACTTGTGGCGCCCGGCGTTGGAGTATAAATTGCAACGGGCTTTTGCCTGGCTGGACGGCGCGCTTGCGGTTTGGTCGATCCCATCCAACGCTTAGGATCAGCACCTGAAGCCGGGGCTGCAAGACAAGATGCTGAAGGGCGACTACGATGCATATTCGGGAACAGCGGCAATGAAGGATTAGCGACTATGTTGCTTGCGGAAGAACTTCCTCTCTCCGAGGTCGAATCGCGGCTGCTCGAGCAGGCGCGCGACTTCTCGCGCCGCGAGGTCGGGCCGAACGCGGCGCGCTGGGAACGCGAACGCGCCTATCCGCGCGAGTCGATCCGCACTGCTGCCGGACTCGGCCTGACCCGGATCCAGGTTCCGGCGGCGCTGGGCGGCCTCGACCTGCGGTTTCGCGCCAAGGTCCGGATCGTGGAGGAGATCGCGCGCGATGACTTCGCGTTCGCGTTCGCCCTGGTCAACACCCACAACTCGGCTGCGCGCCTGGCGCGCGACGGCAACGACAGCCAGCGCGCGCGCTATCTGGACGGCCTCATGCGCGGCGAACTGATCGGCGCGGTATCCCTGACCGAGCCCTCCGCCGGCAGCGATTTTCCCGCCATCCGCACCCGCGCCGAACGCGTCGCCGGCGGCTGGCTGCTCAATGGCGAGAAGGCCTGGCTCACCAACGGCGCCGCGGTCGACGTGGTCGTGGTCTTTGCGCAAACCGATCCCGCCGCCGGCGGCAAGGGGATCGCGGCCTTTGTCGTCGATGCGCAGCGCAAGGGCTTCGAGCGCGGCGCCGCCTACGGACTGGCCGGCGCACACGCGATCGGCGCCGCCGGCTTCAAGCTCGACAATTATTTCGCTGCGGACGATGACCTGTTCTATGCGCCGGGCGCGGCGTTCAAGAACGCGCTTGCCAGCATCACCGGCGCGCGCATCTATGTCGCCGCGATGTGTTGCGGCATGGTCGAGGAGGCGCTCGGGCTGGCACTCGCGCGGGCCCGGGCGCGCAGCACCTTCGGCCGGCCGCTGATCGAGCGCCAGGGTTTGCGCTGGATGCTGGCCGATGTCGCCACCGACTTAGAGGCGGCGCGCCTACTCGCGTACCGCGCGGCCCGCCTGCTCGAAGCGGAGCAGGATGCGGTGCTGGCGGCGGCGCATGCAAAGAAGTTCGCCACGCGCATGGCCGAACGGCGCCTGCCGCAGTGCATGCAGGTGTTCGGCGCCGAAGGGCTGATGGAAGCGCACCCTATCGGGCGCCATCTCGCCGCGGCGCGCGCAGCGCATTACGCCGACGGCACCACCGAGATACAGAACGAGCGCATCGCGGCGTATCTCGAACGCGGCATCTCCGGAGGTCTTTCTGACGAACAACTCAAGGCCATTTATGGCGGAAAGGACGGGTTACGGCAATGACTATCCATCAAGCGAAGTTTCGTTGTGCACTGTTTACCTTGTATGCGCTTGGCGCAAGCCTGCTCGCCGGCTGCTCCGCCATGCAGCCCCAGGCGGGGAGCGCGGCAACAGCGGAAGGTTTGGCGAAAATCGGGCACATCGTCGTGATCTATGCCGAGAACCACAGCTTCGACAACATGTACGGCATGTTCCCCGGCGCCAACGGCGTGGCCAACGCGACGGCCGAGCAGAAGACGCAGCTCGACCTCGACGGAAGACCGCTCGCGCACCTGCCCCCCGTGTACACGCCCGCCGGCAAGCCCGATCCGCGCTATCCGCCGAATGCGGCCCACCCCGATCCGCTGCCCAACGGGCCGCTCCGCATCGACCTGCCGCCCGTCGGCGCGCGTATCGACCAGGTAGTGCCGAGCCCGATCCACAATTACTACCAGAACATCGAGCAGATCAACGGCGGCAGGAACAACCTGTTCGTCGCCATGACCACGGTCGGCGCGTGGACCATGGGTTACTACGATGGATCGAGCCAGAAGCTGTGGCAATGGGCGCGCGAGTACACGCTGGCCGACAATTTCTTCATGGGCGCCTTCGGCGGCTCGTTCCTGAATCACATGTGGCTGGTGTGCGCGTGCACGCCGGTGGACAAGACCGCGCCCGCTTCGGCGCAGGCCCAGCTCGACCCGCAGGGAAAGTTGAAGAGGAAACCCGGCTCGCCGAAGTCGGTGCTCGAAGGGCCGGTGCAACTGCTCGACGGCCGCGTCTCGCCCGACGGCTACGTGGTCAACACCTCGCAGCCGCCGTATCAGCCGAGCGGCATTCCGCCCGCCGCGGGCGGCAATCCCGATCTCGCCGACGCCTCCAGGCATCCCGTGCCGCCGCAGACGGCAAAAACCATAGGCGACACCCTTTCCGCGAAAGGCGTTTCGTGGGCCTGGTATGCCGGCGGGTGGAAGCAGGCGCTCGCCGATGGGCGGCAGGATCCGGCGGCCAAGCGCGACGTGATCTATGCGCGCGGCCCGGGAAGCCCGATGTTTCAGCCGCATCATCAGCCGCTCAATTACTTCGCGCGCTTCGCGCCGGACACCGCCGACCGCGCGAAATATCTCAAGGATGGCGAGGAGTTTTTTGAAGCGATCGACAAGGGCACGCTGCCGCAGGTGGCGCTGTACAAACCCGCGGGGCGCCTGACGCAGCACCCGAGTTACACCGACATCCATAGCGGCGACATCCACATCGCCGAACTGCTCCGGCGCCTGAGAAACAGCCCGCAGTGGCCGACCATGGCGGTGATCGTGACCTACGACGAGAACGGCGGCTACTGGGATCACGTGCCGCCGCCCACCGGCCCGGGCTGGGGCGACCGCTGGGGGCCGGGCACGCGCATCCCCACGCTGATCGTGTCGCCGTTTGCCAGGCGCGGCTACGTCGACCACGCGACTTACGATACGACCTCGATCCTCAAGCTCATCACCAGGCGCTTCGGCCTGGAGCCGCT
>DAIRFM010000073.1:6324-7686 GCA_036795025.1 Burkholderiales bacterium
ACGATACGACCTCGATCCTCAAGCTCATCACCAGGCGCTTCGGCCTGGAGCCGCTACCCGGGGTGCGCGCGAACATGGGCGATCTGACCAACGCCTTCGACTTCGCGCAGTGACCGTCCACGCCCGGGCGTTCAGGACCAGCGCCTGGGCGCGCTCGCCGGGCTGAGCGCCCATCCCAGCGGCGGGCAGGCGTCAGCCCATGAACCATTTAACATTAAAAATCTCTTTTAACTTGTTGTGTTTATATTAAAAATATTGTACCGTTACGCGAGCGGCACAATATATCGATTGGCGCATCGCGTGAACGGAGGCTTGCGTGCAAAATAATTTAACTCAGAATTTCTTAAGCCAGGGAATTTCAAGACTCTCGGCGTCGCTATTTTTCGCGGCTACACTCGCCGTCCTCGCGGGCTGCGGCTCCGGAGGATCGGGAGGAACACCGGTCTCCTCCGGCGCAGCCGGAACGTCCGGGACAGGGACGGGGACGGGGACCGGGACAGGGACAGGAACGGGGACCGGGACAGGAACAACCACAACCACCCCGACGGCGGGCTTAAAGCTCGCGCTCACCGATGGTACCGGCGCAACCATCAGCACGGTTTCCAGCGGAGTCTCCGGGACCGTAAAGGCAACGTTGACGGACGCTACCGGCGCGGTGGTACCCAACTCCGTCGTGACTTTTACCACCGACCCGACCATGGCGACTTTGACGCCAGTCGCCGGAACAGCCTTGACCGATGCCACCGGCGTGGCGTCGATCACGCTCAATGCCGTAGGTTTGGCTTCGGGTGCGGCGACCATCACCGCGACGGCCCAGGTGGGAACCCCGCCCGCGGCGGTCACCGGTACGCTGGGCTACGCCGTCGGCGCCTCCGCGGTTACCGTGTCAGCGCCTGCGCTCGGTGTTGCGACCCTGTCGGCGTTCGGCACTACCAGCATCAGCGTCACCGTATCAAGCGGCGGAGTGCCCGTTACGACACCGCAGAACGTCACGTTTAATTCTGCCTGCGGCAGCAGCGGCAAGGCGGTGTTGGGCACCGCCGTCGCCACCGTGAACGGCGTTGCAACCGGTTCCTACAGGGATAACGGCTGCGCCGGAACCGACGCGATCACCGCGACAGCGGTTGGCGTCACCTCGGCTGCTACCAGTCTAACCATCACTCCCCCAACGGTGGGCTCGATCCAGTTCGTGTCGGCCACTCCGAGCAGCATTTCGTTGAAGGGAACCGGGGGCGTATCCACTTCGCAAGTGGTGTTCAAGGTCTTGGATAGCGGCGGAAACCCGTTCAGCGGACAGGCCGTGACTTTCGGCTTGAGCACCGCCGTGGGCGGAATTACGCTTACACCCGCCACGGGCACGGC
>DAIRFM010000323.1:0-2731 GCA_036795025.1 Burkholderiales bacterium
ACCAGGCGCGCTGCCGCCTTGGGCACATCCTGCGGCAGCACGCGGATCACGACCAGCGCATAGTCGCCGGTCTTGAGCAAGGCCTCCAGATGCGCCACGGCCGCCGCCTCCAACCTCTGCCAGGGCTCGACATGCTTGGCAACGGCGGCCCGGACCTTTTCGGTGATCAGCCGCACCCCCTCCTCGTACACCGCGACCAGCAGGTCTTCCTTGGCGGCGAAATGGTAATACAGCGACCCGGGCAGCATGTCCACGGCCGTCGCAATGTCGCGCATCGAGGTGGCGGCATAGCCTTTCTCGCGGAACAGCCGCGCCGCCTGGTCCAGGATCAGGGGCAGGCGGTTATCGCTGCGCGGAATGCGTAGGGTTTGGGCCATGGGTCCGGACCATAAGAAAAACAAACGACTGTTTGCTTTATAAACGATTTCGTGCCGCCGGTCAATATGTCCGGCGCCGGACCTCGCACGCCGGATCTCGGCTAGAATAGCCGGGCGTCGGATCCAGGCGCGGCGATCGCTCAAGCGCTTCATCTGCGTACGCCGGAATCCCCGGACCTCACCCCGGGGAGGCCGCGCAACCACGGGAGTATAAAAATGAAATTGCTATCGAGGTTCACGAGACTTGTGTTCATGGCCGCTTTGCTCGTCGCGCCCGCAGGCGGCGCGCTGGCGCAAGCGCAAGCGTATCCAAGCAAACCCATACGCGTGATCGTTCCCTTTCCACCGGGAGGCTCGACCGACTTTCTCGCCCGCATCGTCGGACAGAAACTCACCGCAGCCTGGGGACAACAGGTCATCATCGACAACCGGCCGGGCGCGGGCGGCACGGTGGGCGCGGCCGAAGCCGCGCGAGCGGCACCCGACGGCTATACCCTGCTGATGGGTGCGGTCCACCATGAAATCGCGACCAGCGTCTACGCCAAGCTGCCGTACGATTTTCAAAAGGATTTCGCCCCGATTACTACGGTCGCGATCGTGCCCAATGTGCTGGTGGTGAATCCGTCGATACCGGTGCATTCGGTGAAAGAGCTGATCGCCTACGCCAAGGCCAACCCGGGCAAACTCACCTATGGCTCGGCCGGGATGGGCACGGCGCATCACCTCATCGGCGAGCAATTCAATTTGCAGGCAGGGGTCGAAATCCTGCATGTTCCCTACAAGGGAAGCTCGCCGGCCGTCGCGGATCTCATCGGCGGGCAGGTTTCGCTCATGTATGACACCGTCTCGTCGTGCCTGCCGCATATCAAGGCAGGAAAGCTGCGGCCGCTCGGAGTGGCCACCGCCAAGCGCTCGGCCTCCCTGCCCGACGTGCCCACGATCGCCGAAGCTGCCCTTCCCGGCTTCGAGGTGACGACCTGGTTCGGATTCGTTGCGCCGGCCAAGACGCCAGCGGAGATCATTACCAAGCTCAATACGGAAATTGTGAAGATTCTGAACATGCCCGACGTCAGGGAGCGCCTGCTCGCGGCTGGCAGCGAACCAGTAGGCAATACGCCGGAGCAGATGGCCGCCCAGATTGCGCGAGAGACGGCGGCATTCGCGAAAATCGTGAAGCAGGCGAAGCTGGTTGTGGAGTGAGGCGCGCCCTTGAGGCACGCAGATCACTAGATTACGCATAAGACGAGAAAGCGACTCGAGATGAAGATCACCAAGCTTCAGGTTTACGTGCTGCGCGCCCCTGATACCGCTCGTCCGCACTGGGTGAGCCATTTCATCGTTCCCAAAGCGAACGAGATCCTGGTGCGCCTGCAGACCGACGAAGGCGTGGAAGGCATCGGCCTTGCCACCAGCTACACACCGATCGAGGCCGCCATTCACGCCTTTCGCAGCGGTATCGGCGAACTGATCGTCGGCGCCGACCCGCTGGCGCCGGAGAAGCTGTACCAGAAGCTGTTCGCCCTGACCTGGCAGCGCCTGGCTCACGAAAAAGGCTGGTCGCGCGAAGCGCTGGTGCGGATCTCCGCCGCCGTCGACATCGCGGCCTGGGACATCATGGGGAAAGTGGCCGGACTGCCTTTGTACCGGCTGTTCGGCGGCTACCGCAGCGAGGTGCCCTGCTACGTCACCTGCGCCTATTACCGCGACGGCAAGGACCTGGTCGAGTTGCGCGACGAAATGCAGATGCTGAAGGCGCAAGGGCACACCGCGTTCAAGGCGAAGGCCGGGGGCGTCCCGCTCGGCGAAGATATGGAGCGATTGGCCGTGGTGCGCGAGGTCATCGGGAATGACAAGGACCTGATGGTCGATGTCAATCGAGCCTGGGATCTCGCCACGGCCATCGAGGGAGCGCGGCTGCTCGAGCCTTTGCGACCGCGCTGGCTCGAGGAGCCGGTGCGCTGGGCCGACGACCGGCGCGAGCTCAAGCTCCTGGCCCAGCGAACGCGGATTCCGTTATCCGCCGGTGAAAGCGAATTGACGAGTTACGGCTGTCGCGCCTTGCTGGAAGAACAGGCGATCGAGATCCTGCAGTTCGACTGCACCATGATGGGCGGTTTCACCGAGGGGCGGAAGCTGGCGGCGCTGTGCGAACTCAACCATGTTCAGGTCGCTCCGCACCACGACTGCTTCATCCATGCGCATATCGTGGCCTCCAGCCCCGCCGGTTGCATCGTCGAGTCCTTCACCGACCCGGAACGCGACCCCTTGCAGGCCGAGCTGTTCGAAGACCCGCCGCGGATCGCGAACGGCCGCCTGACGCTGAAGGAAGCCCCGGGCCTGGGATTGACGCTGTC
>DAIRFM010000074.1:0-1675 GCA_036795025.1 Burkholderiales bacterium
TCTTCGAGCAATGGCTGGATCGCACCGGCGTGCCGGAGCTGCGCATCGCCGATGCCGAGGCCGAGCCTGTCGCCGGCGGCTGGCAACTGAGCGTGACGCTCGCGCAAGGAGCGCCCGCCTATGCGCTTTCGGTGCCGCTCGCGATCCGCACCGCCGAGGGCGAGATCACGCGGCGCATGGAACTCGCGCGCGAACGCGGCACGGCGGCATTCGACCTGCCGACAGAGCCGCTCGCGCTTGTCCTCGATCCGCAGCTGCGCGTGTTGCGCCGGCTGGCGCCAGCCGAGGCGCCTCCTATCCTGCGCGAAGCGATGCTCGCGGACCATCCGGCGATATTCACGCTTTCAGCGGATGCCGCCATGCAAACGGCGGCAAATGAAATCACGGCCCGGCTATTCGAGCGCGCGAGCCCGGGACCCGCAGACGCGTCCGTGGCTCTGGCCGTCGGGCTGCACGCCGACATCGACGCCTGGCTCGTAAGCCGGGGAATGGCGCCGCGGCCGCCGCAGCTTGCCGCAACCCGCGGCAGCGCGCAGGTGTGGACCACCCGCACCGGAGACGGCCGCACCATCGTGCTGGTCTCGGTGCAGGATGCACCGTCGCTGGCGGCGCTTGCGCGGCCGCTGCCGCACTATGGGCAGCAGAGCTATCTGGTGTTCGAGGGTGCGCGCGTCATCGAGCGCGGCACCTGGCCGACCCAGCCTCAGGTGTGGGAACTCAGACCGAAAACCTTGGCGCGCTGATCGGCGCAGGCGCTACTTGGGCACGCAGCGCTTCACGAATTCTACGATCGCCTTCGCCACGATCTCCGGCTGGTCCTGGTGCGGGGAATGCGCGCAATGCTCGAGCTTCAGCACCTCGACCGGGCCGCTCACCTGGCGCGCGATCGCATCGACCTGCGCCATGCTGCCGTACTCGTCGTCCTGTCCCTGGATCGCGAGCAGCGGGCACTTGATCGCGGGCAGGAAGCCTTCGATGTTCCAGCCGCGAAACGCAGGCGCAAGCCACACGTCGTTCCAGCCGTAAAAGGTCTTCAACGGGTCGCGGTGATGGCGCGCAAGCTTCTGCGGCAGATCGGTGGTCTCGAATACCCGCTTGGCGGCGACGATCCCTTGAATGCTGATGTCCTCCACGAACACGTGCGGCGCCATCGCCACCAGGCCTTGTAGCGGATGGCCCGCGCCGGCATAAATCAGCGCGATGGATGCGCCGTCGCTATGGCCGATCAGGATCGGCCGCTCGATGCCCAGCTGGCGCAGGAACTCCGGCAAGGATTCCAGCGCGTCCCGGTGCATGAAGTCGACGCCATGCGGCTGTTGCAGCACGTCCGACTGTCCATGGCCATAACGGGCATAGACGATCGCGGGCAGACCCGTGCCGGCGACGATACGGGCGGGAAAATCGCGCCACTGGCTGATCGAACCCAGGCCCTCGTGCAAGAACACCAGGGTCGGACTGTCGGCGGCGGCGGCAATGCGCCGGTATTCGAGGCTGCGGCCCCGAACGTTGACGAAGGTGGATGGACTTGATGCTGGCATGGATTGTTTTTCGGGGCGGGTACCAAGCGACCGGATAGCCTGCAAGCAGCATGCTTCCGCCGCTCCCGGGCATCGGTGCTTGTACGCCGAAATTTTCGAGCCGCAAGCTTACCCGAAACCGCGCGTTGCCGCCGCCC
>DAIRFM010000074.1:1775-7646 GCA_036795025.1 Burkholderiales bacterium
TTGAACCAGCGATGACGGTTTCCGACAATCCTATGCATTACGCGCGCGCACTCCGGGGCAAGCAATGACGGCCCTGATCATCGACGGCAAGCAGATCGCGCAGAAATTGCGCGCCGACTGGAAACTGCGCGCCGACCGGCTCAATGGCGCCGGCATCGCGCCCGGCCTGGCGCTGGTCATGGTGGGCGAGAATGCCGCTTCCAAGATCTATGTACGCAACAAGATCAAGGCCTGCCGCGAGGTCGGCATTCGTTCCGAAGAGCATTTGCTCGGCGGCGACAGCTCGCAGGAGACCGTGCTCAACCTCATCGACCGGCTCAATGCCGATGCGGCCGTCCACGGCATCCTGGTGCAGCTGCCGCTGCCCGCCCAGCTTGCGCCGCCGGCCGTGATCGAGCGCATTTCCCCGGACAAGGACGTAGACGGCCTGCACTCGCGCAATCTCGGCAGCCTCTTGTCCGGACATCCGCGATTCCTGCCGTGCACGCCCGCAGGCATCATGGAAATGCTGAAATCGACGGGGCTGAATCTGCGCGGCAAGGAGGCGGTGGTGGTCGGCCGCAGCAATATCGTCGGCAAGCCCGTGGCGCTGCTGCTGCTGCAGGCGGGCGCCACCGTCACCATGTGCCACTCTCAGACCCGGGATCTGGCCCATCACACCCGGCGTGCCGACGTGCTCGTTTGCGCCATAGGCAAACCGTACGCGATCGGCGGCGAGATGATCAAACTCGGCGCGGCGGTGATCGACGTCGGCATCAACCGCTTGTCCGACGGGAAACTGGTCGGCGACGTTGACTACGGCGCCGCGCGCGAGCGCGCCGGCTGGATTACGCCCGTTCCCGGCGGAGTCGGCCCGATGACCATTGCCATGCTGCTCGGTAATGCCATCCTGTCGGCCGAGCGCCATGCCGCGGAGCAAGGCATCGAACTCGACGCCTGAGCAGCATGGCGATGCGCGACGACGGCCTCGAATTCCAGCAGCTGCCCGGCTAGAGCGATCGCGCCAGCATGAGCAGGCCCGTTAGCACGCACAAGCCCGCAGCCGTTCGCCGCAACACCGTCACGCTGGCGGCGTGCGCGGCGCGGGCGCCTGCCACCGCGCCCGCCAGCTCGAACAGCGTTATCCACGCGGCGAGCAGAAAATCGATCGAGCCAAATTGCAGATTGCCCAGGGTGCCGAACAGCGCGGCAACGATCTGCAGCACCTGGCTCGCGCCGATGGCGGCGAGCGGGACGAAACCCAATACCAGCATCATCGGCACCGAGAACAGCGGTCCGCCTGCGCCGGAGAGGCCGGAGCCGAAACCCGCGAGGGCGCCCACAATCAAGAGCAGCAACTGCTGCCGGCGCGAACGGCCGTCGCGGTAGCCCGCGTGTTCGCGCCGCGCAGGCAGCAGAATGTAAGCCCCGGCGAAGACGATGATCAGCGCGATGATCAGCGTCAGCGCATGGGCATTGACCATGGCGTTCACCCTGGCCCCCAGGTAACTGAAAACGAGGGCCCCGGCGAGTACCGGCCGCGTGATGTTCCAGTCGATCGAGCCGCGGCGCTGGAACAGCCAGGTGCCAGCGAGCCCGGTGAACAGAAAAGAGAACAACGCCGTAGCCGTAGCCTGATGAATGGGCACGCCGCCGAGCCAGACCAGGGTCGGAATCAGCAGGATGCCGCCCACGCCCACGGCGCCGATGAAAAATCCGACCGCCAGGGCGATCGCTGCCAGCGCCAGCCATTCACCGAAGATCACGCCCGCCTCACAAGCGCAACGGCCGCCAGTAGCCGGTCAGTTCCAGATAGCCAAAACCCAATACCTTGCCGCCGCTCTTGGCCGACACCGCGCCTTCCCAGTAAATGGTGCCGGTGCTCGCGCGCGAGTCGAGTTCCTGGTCGTCCATCATCGGTTCGAGTTCGAATTCGATATTGCCCGCCTGCACCCGCAGCGCGACCGGATACTCGGTTTGGGTGCGCGGCGAGCGCCAGCGGCGCAGGGGCTCAAAACGGACTTCGCCCGGCGCGAGCACGCGCACGCGCCCATCGGCGGCGCGCAGCGCCCCGCCCGCCCATAGCGTGCCGCCCTTCCGGTCGCGGATACGGAAAGCCATCAGCGCGCCGCCGTCGGCGAGGTTCAGGCCGATCCAGTCCCACCCCTGCGCTTGCGGCGCGAGGTATTCGCTCGACCATTCGTGATCGAGCCAGGCTTCCCCGCTGACCTCCTGCTTCTCGCCCTTGACCGTGATCGACCCCGAAACCGCAAGATGTGGCTGGCTGTAGTAATAGCTCGCCTGCTCCGGTTTCGGTCCTTTGCGGCTCAGCCCGCGCTCGCCCTGCAGCAGCACCGGCTGGCTAACTTTGAAATCCAGCGCGTAGGCGAATTCGCGCGCCGCTACGCTGGCGCTGTAGCCGCTCGGGGTCTGCCTGAGCGACCAATCGTCTATGGCTACGTCGGTGCGCCCCTGTTGCACCTCGGCCAGGCCGAAGCCGGCGCGCGCAGCGCGCTGGTCGTGCAGCAGCGTTCCGGTCCTGGCATCGGCCAGCGCCGCATGCGCGAACAGGAGCTGGCGCGGCGCGAAGCGGCTCGGATTGTCTTCGGCCACGCGCGGGCGGTTGCGAAAGAAAGTGATCTGTATGCCGAGATCGCCGCCGCGCGCATCCTTCACCCAGCCGGTGAGGTACCACCACTCGGTGCGAAATTGCGGATGGCTGCCGTGATCGCGCGGAAATTGCAGCTCCACGCCGGGCTGCACTTGAGCATAGTCTTGCGCCATGGCCGCATCGCACTGCCACGCACAGCCGATCGCCAGCAGCAATGCCGCCCTAACCTTCATTGCCCACGCCTCACCAATCTTCCCTCACCGCCCGCACCACATCCACGCCCAGCGCGCGCCGGCCGCTCGCCAGCGCCGTCAGCGTGGCAAGCAACAGCAGCGCGGCCGCGAGCAGCGCGAGCAATCCCCATGGCGGATGCAGTTCCATGGTCCAGTGAAACGACTGGCGGTTGACCACGTGTATCAGCACCAGGCTGATGACCCAGCCGAGCGCAAGGCCGAGCGCGAGGCCGAGCGCGCTCACCAGCGCGCCTTCGGCTGCGAGCATGGCGCCGATCTGGCGGCGCGTCATGCCGACGTGGCGCAGCATGCCGAATTCGCGGCTGCGCGCCAGCACCAGCGCGCCGAAGCTCGAAGACAGGCCGAACAGCCCGATCAGCACCGCCACCGCTTCGAGCGCGTAGGTCACGGCAAAGGTGCGGTCGAAAATATTGAGCGACCTCGCGCGGATCGTTCCGGGTTCGCCGAACTCGAGATTGGCGCCGCCGGGAACGCCCGCGCGTATCGCCTGTTCGATCGCCTTCGCGCCCACCCCCGGCGCGAGATAGAGCGCGGCGTCGTTCGAGTTGCGATCGCCGCTCAGCGCGACATAGTGCTCGCGCTCGATGATCAATGTGCCGTGCTGGCGCGCGTAATCGCGCCAGATGCCGGCCACGGTGAAGCGCTGCAAGCTGCCCGCGATCGGGACCTCCACCACTTTGCCCAGTGCATAGCCGTAGAGATCCACCATGGCCTCGCTTGCCCACAAAGGCGGCGGCTCGCCGCGGCGCGGCAGGACTGCATCGCTCACCAGCGGCAGCTGCCTCCCCGGATCGTCGCGATCGAGCGTGCGCGCGAAAAGGGCGACGCGCGGCCGGCCGGGTTCGAGCAGCAGTTGCTGGATGCGCAGGAACTCGGCCCGGCGCACTCCCGGCAGCGCCGCGATGCGCGCCTCGTCCTGCGGCGCGAGATAAGCGCTATCACCGCTGATGCCGGTGCGCAAATAAAGATCGGCCGGCAGCACCTGATCCAGCCAGGCGTCGAGCGAGACGCGGAACGAGGCCACCATGATCGCCATGGCCACCATCAGGGAAAAGCTGGCCACGATCGCGGCGAGACTCACCGCCGCCTGCCCGGGCGCGCCCTGCAACTGCGCCAGTGCCAGGCGCGCGCCGGCGCCGCGCGGGCGCGGCAACAGGCCGAATACCTTGGTCGCCAGGCGCGGCATCAGCGCGAGCGTGCCCACCAGCATCAGGGCGATCGCGACATAGCCGAACAAGGGCACGCCGCCGACCGGCCCGGGCGCCGTGCATAGCACGCCCAATGCAATGAGGGCGGCGCCCGGCCAGGCCGGTTGGAGGCGCGCGAACGCAGTCTGTTCGTCGCCCGCCTTCAGCGCCTGCGCCGGAGCGGCGCGTGCCGCATCCAGCGCTGCCGCCAGGCTGCCGGCCGCGGCTACCAGGACACCGAGCACGAAAAACAGCGCGCTCGCCCACGGCTCGGCATGCAGATCCGGATGCAGTCCGCGGAATTGGCCGGCACCGAGATCGGCACCGAAGCGCTCGAGCACGGCCGCGGCCATGAGGTAGCCCGCCAGAAGGCCGATCGCGGCGCCCGCCGCGCCGATCAGCGCGCCCTCGGCCAGCAGCATCCGCACCAGGCCGCCGCGGGTTACACCGAGCACGCGCAACAGCGCGAGCTGCGAGCGCCGCCGCACCACCGACAGCGCCTGCGCCGAGAACACCAGGAAACCGCCGGTAAACAGCGCCACCAGCGCGAGCACGTTCAGATTGACCCGGTAAGAGCGCGACAGGCTGGCATTCCTTTGCAGGTCGCTTTGCGGACGCTCGACGATCAACCCCGGCGGCAACTCGGCCTGCACGCGCGCCTGCAACGCGTCTGCGTCCGTACCCGGGCGCGTGCGGATGTCCAGGCGGTTGATGGTCCCGATACGGCCGAGCGCCAGTTGCGCCGCGGCGATGTCCATCACCCCCAGGCGCTCGCGCCCGCTGCCGTGCAGGAGTCCCGCCACGCGCAGGCTCACCTCGGCCAGGCCCACCTGCACGGCGAGCCTGTCGCCTATTTTTAGGCCCAGCCAATCGGCGGCGGCCGGACTGAGAAACAGCGCGTCCGGCCGCAACAGGTCGAGCATGTCGGCCGGCGCGTTGCCGATCAGTCCCGGTTGTACGTACGCTGCGCGGAATGCGTCCATGCCCAGCACGCGCAGCGCCTCCTGCCTGCCGGGCAGCTTGGCATCGACTTCCAGCACCGGGCTCGCCACCGCCACCTGCGCGAGGCGCGCGATGCGCGGATAGAGCATCTCGTCGAAGCCCGCGCGCGGGCCGCGGATTTCGAGATCGGCCTCGCCCGCGAGCGAGCGCACCGCCTGCGAGAACTCGTTCAGCGCCACGGCATTGATGAGTTGCACCGCGTAGCCCAGCGCCACGCCCAGCGCGATCGCGAGCACGGAGACCGCGAGCCTGCCCTTGTGCTGTGCCAGGGGCGCCAGGAACAGCGCGGCAGGCGACAGGGTGAGCACGGCCGGCGCCGGCATCACCCGGCCTCCCGCAGTCCCTGCGCAGTGAGAATCACAATGCGGTCCGCGGTCGCCGCCGCCGCCTGCGAATGCGTCACCAGGATGCATGCTGCCTGCCTGGTCTTGACCTGTTCGCGCAACAGCGCCAGCACCTGGGCAGCGCTGTCCGGATCGAGGTTGCCGGTCGGCTCGTCCGCCAGCAACAGCTTCGGCTGATGCACCAGGGCGCGCGCGATGGCGACGCGCTGCAGTTCGCCGCCCGATAATTCGCGCGGCATACTCGTCTCGCGCCCCTGCAAACCAACCGCCGCGAGCATCGCCCCCGCGCGCGCCGCCGCTTCATTCTCTGCGACGCGGTTCAGGATCAGCGGCAGCGCCACGTTCTGCGCCAGCGTCAAATAAGGCAGGATGTGGAAGGCCTGGAACACGAATCCCATGCTCTCGCGGCGCAGAATGGTCAAGGCATCATCGTCAAGGCCGGTCAGATCGACGCCATCGAGCCGGATGCTGCCCGCATCGGGCTGATCCAGGCC
>DAIRFM010000075.1:0-4816 GCA_036795025.1 Burkholderiales bacterium
CGGCCGCGCGCCCACCGGCTGCGCCAGCGCAGCGCGCACCGCGCCGACCGGGTCGGCGAGCAGCGGCATCTCAGGCTTTCGGATCACGGTGACATCCCAGGCCGGGTCCAGATCGAGCCGATAGGTCCCTTTGCCGTATCTGAGGTCGATGTGCATTGCGATTTCTCCGCTAAGTATTTTTTGTGAATCAAGCCGTCGGCGCAAATGCGCGCAGCATGCGCAGCGCAATGCAGGCGGCGCCGTAGCCGTTGTCGATGTTGACCACCGCCAGGCCCGGCGCGCAGCTTGCCAGCATCGCGTCCAGCGCGGTGCGCCCGCCGCTGGCGACGCCGTAGCCTACCGAGGTCGGCAATCCGATCACGCAGCCGCGCACCAGCCCGCCCACCACGCTCAAGAGCGCGGCGTCCATGCCGGCTGCGACGATCAACACCGGGTGGCGGCGGATCTCTTCCAGCCGGTCGGTCAGGCGCCACAGCCCGGCGACGCCGACGTCATGAAATTCGGCGGCCGGCTCCCCGTACCAGGCGAGCGTGCGCACGACCTCGCGCGCCGCGGACAGATCCGAAGTGCCGGCGGAGAGTATGGCGACCCGCGTGTCGGGCTCGCCCGCGCCGGCGCGCGCCGCGCCGAAAAAAGCGGTGCGCGATAGCAGATCGTAATCGAGCGCCGCGCGGGTCTCGGCGGAAAAATCATGCAACTGTTCGGCAGCGAGGCGCGTAAGCAGCAGCCTCGCTCCGCGCGTGCGCGCCTCGGCGAGGATGGCCTCGATCTGGCTTACGCTCTTGCCGGCGCAGAATATCGCCTCATCCAGGCCGACACGCTCGCCGCGGTTTACATCGGGACGCACCTCAGGAACGTTCATCGCCGCGAACCACGAAAGCGCTGCCGTTGCGATAAGGAGCGAAAGTTACGGGCCGCGCGAGTCCAGCACCGGCGAAAATGCCGCTGACCTCACCGGCCAGCTCGGCACGCCGTCGTGGTTCGATACCGTCCAGGGTGGCGGCGTCGAGCTCCAGCACCACGCCCGCAGCGCGCACGCGGCAACGCACCGTGCGCGCTGCTACGGCGGCGCCGACCAGGCGCTCGCTCGCATGCACCAGCGAGAGCATCGCGGCATCGATACCTATCCCGGTTTCAATGCGACTCGCGAGGCAAGGTGCAGCGGGCAATTCGGCCAAGATTCCCAGTCCCAGCACGCGCGCCATGGCGCGCACCATCTCCTTGCCAGCGCCAGTCTCGACGAATGGGTGGCGCACGGCATGTTCGCTCGCCGCGCGCAAACCGGGGCGGTATTCTCCCAGGTCGTCGAGGTTGGTGCCCGACACGAGTTGCGCGGCGGTACGCGCGCGTATCGATCCGTAGAGGCTGGTCTTGCAGTAGAAACAACGGTCGACCGGATTGGCGAGGTACTCAGCGCGCCCGAACTCGCCCGCATCGAACACCTCCAGGCGCCAGCCGCGCGCGGCCGCCATAGCCTCTATGCGCGCCGTTGCCTCCTGCGGCACCGCCGGCGACTGCGCGTGATACATGGTCGCCCTGCTCCCCAGCACTGCATGCGCAACCGCCGCCAGAGTGAGGCTGTCGACACCGCCGGAGAGCGCCACGCCAATCTCGCCAATCTCGTGGACGTCGCCGATAGAACCCAACAGCGCTTCGAGTTCGCCCAGTTTGGCGAGTGCCAGGTCATTTTCCATGTTTGGCTTCCTGCCTGAGCGCCGCCGCCTCGCTGCCGCGGCGCAAAATCTCCCGGCCGCTGCGCTCGCCACCGGCGCGCACGTCGTCGCTTTCGGCCTTGGCGCTCAGGGCGCCATCCGGCCGCCGCGCGAGTTTGACGCGCACCGCTGCACCATTTGCGTCGGCGATGGTGGTCTCATGGCGCGCAAGCACGCTGCGCGCGAGGATCTGGTGGCGCACGCCCAGCGTCGTGGTCTCGGCGAAGCAGGCGGCGACGATCGCAGCCAGCCGCTGCGGCTGCGCCAGCACCTGCACCTGCGCCGCCATGCGGCCCTTCTTGCCGAACACCGGACTCTGCACCACGTCGAGCACACCGTTGCAAGCGCGCAGCCGCTCCAATCCAAGCGCCAGGTCCTCAGGCGTCTGGTCGTCGACTTCGAACGCCAGCAGCGCGACTTCGTCCGCGGCCGGTGCATCCGACATATCGAACGCCAGCACGCGCAATACATTGGCCAGTCCGGGCAGCTTGCGCGAGCCAAAGCCCAGGCCCGAGGCGGTGAGCCGTCCCGGGAGCGGCACTATGCCGGAAGTACAACGCAGGTGACGCAGGATCGCGGCCCCGGTTGGTGTGACGCGTTCTCCGGGCAAACCATCGTCAAAAAACGCAAAGCCCGTGAGCAGTCTGACCACAGCGGGCGCCGGCAGCGGCAGCGCACCGTGCGCGGTGTGCACGCGCCCGGAACCGAGCGGTAGTGCGCCGACCGACCAGGTCGCGGGCCCCAGTGCCTCGATGATCCAGGCTGCGCCGACAATATCGGCAATAGAGTCCAGCGCGCCGACCTCGTGGAACTCGACTTCGTCCACGCTGACACCGTGCACCTCCGCTTCGGCTTGCGCCAGAACGGCGAAGATGGCACCGGCACGCGCAGCGACCGCGGCATCCAGGCCCATGGCTGCAATCGCGGCGCGGATCGCGGCCAGCCCGACATGGGCGGGGTGGTGGCGACCCGCGCGTGGCGTAGCGGAGTCGGCGGGCAGGCTGAGCTCGAAGCGCCGCCCGCTCAAGGTCCCGTCATGGTGCGGAAGCAAGGCGAAGTGCGCACCGGGCGGAAGGCCTACCTTGGCTAGCGCGGCGTCCATCCCCGCGCTGAGCTCAGGGTACGCATCGAGCAGCGCGGCGATGAACATGTCGCCGGCGATGCCGCCGACCGGATCGAGGTGTAGGTGCATTGGGAGACGGCTCGGATTACCTGAGGCGAACGCCGCCGCGGCGACCGCATCGGCTCTGGCGCCTTGCTGCGCGCGGTTCGGAGCTTGATGCAGCGATTTTTATTTTATCACCCCTGCCTTTGATTCGTATCGGCGCTCAGGCCACATGCGCCTCCGCGGTATGATTCGGCTTTCGCCGGCCGCCTCCAAGGCGTCGCGGCGATTTTCGAACGCGCTAAACAACAACCTGCTCATCCAAAAAAACGGAACCTGCATGCAACTGCCACTAGAAGGAATCAAGGTGCTCGACCTGAGCCACGCGCTCGCCGGGCCTTTCTGTTCGACCATGCTTGCCGATTACGGTGCAGAGGTGATCAAAATCGAGCCTCCCGGTCTGGGGGACATCGCGCGCGCCTGGGGCACGCCCCTGCCGGGCGGGGAAACAGATTACTTCGTGAGCCTGCATCGCAACAAGAAGGGCATGGTGCTCGATCTCAAACATCCGCAGGGCAAGGAGACATTCCTGCGCATGGTCGAGCGCTCGGACGTCGTGCTGGAGAACTACCGCGCCGGCGCGCTGGCCCGGCTCGGGCTCGACTACGAAACGGCGCGGCTGCGCAATCCGGGCATCGTTTACTGCTCGATTTCCGGATTTGGCCAGGACGGGCCGTACCGCGACCGCCCCGCACTCGACCTCATCCTTCAGGCCGAGAGCGGCATGATCAGCGTGACCGGTGAAGCGGACGGGCACGGCGCCCGCGCCGGCGTTTCGATCGCCGACCTGACCGCCGGCATGAATGCCGCGTTCGGCATCATGCTCGCGCTCAGAGCAAAGGAGAAGAGCGGGATCGGACAGGCCATCGACGTGTCGATGATGGAAGGCCAGCTCGCGCTGCTCGGCACCATGATCGGAAACTATTGTGCGACCGGCGACATCCCCAAGCCCATGGGCACCGCGTACAAGGCCCTGCTGCCCTACCAGACGTTCCGCACCAAGACGCGCGACCTGGCCCTTGCCGTGGGCAGCGAGAAGCTGTGGAGAATTTTTTGCCCGGTGATCGGCTGCCCCGAACTTGCCGATGACCCGCGTTTTCGCACCAATGGCGAGCGCAACCTGAACCGCGAAAGCCTGATTGCAAGGCTGCAGCAGGTCTTCCTCACGCGGACCTACGAGGAGTGGGAAGCGCTCTTAACCAAAAACGGGATTCCGGTCGGCGCCATCAACAACCTCGCCCAGGTGGTCGAGCACCCGCAGGTCAAGGCGCGCGGCGCCGTGGTCGAGATCGACCATCCTCGCGCGGGCAAGCTACGCATGGTTGGGGTGCCGGTGCGCCTGTCCGCGACACCGGGTTCGGTGCGCACGCCGGCGCCGGCGCTGGGCGAGCACACGGATGAAGTGCTGCGCGATCTGCTCGGACTGAGCGCCCCCGAAATCGACGCGCTGCGCGCCGCCGGCGCGTTGGGTTGACGCCCTGATCAGTTATTCTTCGCGCCCTCGTTCACCCAGACCTTGAGAATTTCGATGTCCTTGTCCGGGAGCTTCGCCCGGCCATGCGGCATCCGGATGGACGGATGGGCACGTCCTTCCACCAGCATGTTGAGCGCACTCGACAGGGCGTCGCCAGGCTTGACCAGTTGCCCGAACTTGCCGCCCTTCATCAGGCTTTGATAGCTCGTCGTATCCAGTCCGCTGGCCTCGAAGCCTTTCTGGCCCGGGGTATGGCATTCAGAGCAGTTCTTCGCAAGTGTCGGCTGCACGTCCTTGTTGTAGCTGACGCCCGAAGGCGAACACGCGGCCACGGCAATTACCGCGACCGCAGCGAACGAGCACCTCGACACCGCTTTGAACCCGGCATTCATGACTGATCTCCTTGTGGCTGACGTTCCGAATCTACCCCAGAGAATGGCGTATGGCAATCGATCCGCCTTAGAG
>DAIRFM010000075.1:4916-7641 GCA_036795025.1 Burkholderiales bacterium
TGACGTTCCGAATCTACCCCAGAGAATGGCGTATGGCAATCGATCCGCCTTAGAGCCTGTTTGAAAATGAGCTCTCATTTGCTTTGCATCACCCAGACTCCGTTCCAGTCATCCCCCGGTGGATGCTCTGTGAGGTAGCGGCAGCGTTCGACATAGAGCTGGGCCGCCTTGTCCGCCGGGTTCATCGACACCACTTCCGAAAACTGCTTTACCGCATCGTTCCACTTGCCCTGGCGGTACTTGGTGAGTCCGTCGCGGAAGTAGCCGAGCGCGTCGATCAGGTGCGGGTAGGTCTCGTCGGTGTGATAGTCGAGGATTTCGTGGATCGCGACCGGCTGCGTCTTGCCCTTGACCACCACCAGATCCACCTCCCGCGTGCGGTAGGTGCCGCGCAGCTTGCCATAGGTGAACTCGCTCACGAGGATATGGGTGCCGTACTGCTTGCACGCCGACTCCAGGCGCGAAGCGAGGTTCACCCCGTCGCCGATGATGGTGTAGTCCATGCGCTTTTTCGAGCCGATGTTGCCCGACACCACCATGTCGGTATTCAGGCCGACGCCCATGTCGACCGGCATCTTGCCCTCGGCCACGCGCTGGGCGTTCCATGTCTTCAACTCGCGCAGCATCGCGATCGCGGCGCGCACCGCCCGGTCCGCGTCGTCCTCGTGCCCGACCGGGATGCCGAACGCGGCCATGATGGCGTCGCCGATGAACTTGTCGAGCATCCCCTGTTCGCGCTGAATGCAGTCGACCATGAGGGTGAAATATTCGTTGAGCAGGGCCACCGTGCCCTGGGCGCCCAGTTGCTCGGTGATGGTGGTGAAGCCGCGGATATCGGAGAACAGCACCGTCGCCAGGACGCTCTGGCCGCCGAGCAACTCGGCCCCGCTCGCCACCAGCCGGTCGGCGATGCCCGGATCCATGTAGCGGGACATGGTCGACTTCATGCGCTTTTCGCTGCTGATGTCCTCGATCAGCAGCATCGAGCCGAGGCGCTTCTTCTCCATGCTGAACAGCGGCAGGATAGTCACGTTGGCCGAGACCTTCTCGCCGCCGACGGCGAGCTCCGCATCCATGAGCATGTCGGCGGCGGCGGTTTCGTCCACGTGCTTCAATCTTTCCACGATCCAGGCATTCTCGCCGCCGAAGAACTCCGCCACCGGCCGCTGCAGAATCTGCTCCGGACTCACTTTCAGGATCTTCAGCCCCGCCGCGTTGCAGGTGGCGATCTTGCCGCTGTCGTCCAGGGTGACGACCGCGTTCGACATCGACTCCAGCATCGCCTCGTTGTAGTTCTTCATGTTGTGCACGTCGGCGAACAGCTTGGCGTTCTCCAACGCGATCGAGATCTGCGCGGTGAACGCGCGCAGCCGCGACTCGTCTTCGTTGGTGAACGGCCCGCCGCGCTTGTTCAGGACCTGGGTGACGCCGATGGTCTTGCCGTGCTTGTTGACGATCGGCACGCACAGGATCGAGCGCGTGAAAAAGCCGGTCTTCTTGTCGAACGCCGGATTGAAACGCAGGTCCGCATAGGCATAGGGAATGTTGATCGTCTTGCAGCTGGTGAAAACCGCGCCGGCGATCCCGAGGTGGTTGGGCAGCCGGATCTGCACCGACTCGAGTCCCTGTCCGACCTCGGACCACAGCTCGTTGGTCTTCTCGTCGTTGAGGAACAGGGTCGAGCGCTCGGCATTGAGCATGCGCGTCGCCTCGCCCATGACCTTCTGCAGCAGCGAGCCGAGCTTGATGTCCGCGGTCACCTCCGACACCACGTCGACGAATTCCATCTCCTGCTTGCGCACGGCCTTCATGCGTTCAATGAATACCGCGCCCTGCAGCGCCAGCGTCCCCTGCGTGGTCATCGCCTCGAGCACGGCGAGATCCCGCTTGGTGAAGTCCCCCTTCTTCTTGTTCAGGGTCTGCGCCACGCCGATGACTTCGCCCTTCACCGTCCTGATCGGGGTGCAAAGGATGCTGCGGGTGACGAACCCCGTCTGCTCGTCGATGGAGCGGTTGAAGCGCGGGTCCGAATACGCGTCGCGAATGAGGACCGATTCCCCGGACGAAAACACGTATCCGGCGATGCCGCTGGTGTTGAGCAGGCGTATCTCGTGCTTGATGTTGCCCTGCGCCACGCGCGAATACAGCTCATTGGTTTCCGGGTCGTTGAGGAACAGCGTCCCGCGCTCGGCATCGAGTTCCGCGGTAGTCATCTCGACCAGGGTTCTGAGCACGTCGTCGAGCGAGTCGTATGCCGCCATCCTGCGCGACACCTCGAGCAGAAGCTCGACCAGCTTCAGCCGCCCACGGACCGCCGGGCTCGGATCTGCTTTTGCCGGCTTGCGCGGTCCGGGCAAGCGCGCGATTTCGGCAATGGGTTTGGGTTGTTCCATGGCTCCCTACTTGGCCCGTTTGGCGGGCATCGTCTGCAATTGGTCGCGCAGCGCGCGCACCGTCGCCTGCAGTTGCGCGAGCTCTGCGTGGTCCTGCGCGCGCGCCGCCGCATTGGCGCCCTGCTTCGAAAAATTAGCCTGTTCCAGCGCCTCGCGCAAGGACGCCACGGTCGAGCGCAATTGCGCGATTTCGTCCTGCGCGGCGATGATCGCCTGGCGCACGGCCGTCTCCTCCCCCAGGCGCGCCGCTTCGAGCGCGTCGCGCAGCGCCCCGATAGTTGCCTTGAGTTGCTTGATTTCGTCCAGATTGGCGGCCTGAGCCAGCCTGGCGG
>DAIRFM010000076.1:0-7612 GCA_036795025.1 Burkholderiales bacterium
CAATTTGGTTCATTTTGCTCGTGCCCGGTTGCGCCTTGTTCGACGGCATGTGCTCATCCTCCGCTTGTCCTGTCTCGCCCCGATCTTGTGGGAGCCTTGTGGGAGCCTTGTGGGAGCGAGCTTGCTCGCGAATTGCGTAGTTCGCGAGCAAGCTCGCTCCCACAGGATCGCGAATTCGCGAGCAAGCTCGCTCCCACTAAAAAACCTTTCTCCCACACATAACCTTCGTGCCGAGTCTGGCATCATTGTGCGCCCGCCTTGTTTGATCTTCAACCGCAGCCTGCTTCCGCTATAATCGCGCTTTAACGGCGCAAGCTTTCATGGCTGAAATCCTCAAGCTGCGCGGCAGCCCCGCGCTCTCCGCGTTCCGTCTGGAAAAACTGCACGCCCGCCTGGCCGAAATCGCGCCGGGCGCGCGCATTGCCGGCACCGAATTCTGGCATTTCGTCGAGACCGCGCATGCGCTCGATGCGCGCGAGCGCGCGGTGCTCGGGCAGTTGCTCGTCTATGGCGAACCGGTGCGGCCGGCGCCGCCCCCGGGCGAACTGTATCTGGTGGTGCCGCGCATCGGCACCATCTCGCCCTGGTCGTCCAAGGCCACCGACATCGCGCGCCAGTGCGGCCTGCCGGCGGTGCAACGCATCGAGCGCGGCATCGCCTATTACGCCGCGGGCGCAGGCGCGGAGCGGGGAGAGATCGCGGCCCGGCTGCACGATCGCATGACCGAGACCGTGCTCGATACCCTGGATCAAGCGGAGCAACTGTTCCGCCATGTCGAGCCGCGGCCGCTCGCGTCGATCGATTTGCTCGCGCGCGGCCGCGCGGCGCTGGAGGAGGCGAATCGCGCCATGGGCCTGGCGCTGTCTGCCGACGAGATCGACTATCTGCTCGAGAACTTCCGCCTCATCGGCCGCGATCCCACCGACGCCGAACTGACCATGTTCGCGCAGGCCAATTCCGAGCACTGCCGCCACAAGATTTTCAACGCATCCTGGGTGATCGACGGCGTGGCCGAGGAGCATACGCTGTTCGGCATGATCCGCGAGACGGAGAAGGCCAATCCGCAGGGCACGGTGCTCGCCTATTCGGACAACTCCGCCATCATGGAGGGGCGCGAGATCGATCGCTTCTACCCCGACGCAGCCGGCCGCTACGCCTATCACCGCGAGGCCACGCACACCCTGATGAAGGTGGAGACGCACAACCATCCGACCGCGATCTCGCCCTTTCCCGGCGCGGCCACCGGCTCGGGCGGCGAAATCCGCGACGAGGGGGCGACCGGCCGCGGAGCCAGGCCCAAAGCCGGCCTCGCCGGTTTTTCGGTGTCGAACCTGCGCCTTCCGGGCTTCGTGCAGCCGTGGGAAGCGGATCACGGCAAGCCCGGGCGCATCGCCTCGGCTTTGAGCATCATGCTCGAAGGGCCGATCGGTGCCGCGACATTCAACAACGAGTTCGGCCGCCCCAATCTCGCCGGTTATTTCCGCAGCTTCGAGATGGAGGCGGGCGGCGAGCTGCGCGGCTATCACAAACCGATCATGATCGCAGGCGGCGTGGGCAATATCGCCGCGCGCGATGCATTCAAGTCCGGACTGCCGGTTGGCTCGGCGCTGATCCAGCTCGGCGGGCCGGGCATGCTCATCGGCATGGGCGGCGGCGCCGCATCCAGCATGGCCACCGGCACCAACACCGAGGACCTGGACTTCGATTCGGTGCAGCGCGGCAATGCCGAAATCCAGCGCCGCGCGCAGGAAGTCATCGACCGCTGCTGGCAGCTCGGTGATGCCAATCCGATCCTGTCGATTCACGACGTCGGCGCGGGCGGGCTGTCGAATGCGCTGCCCGAACTGGCGCATGGAGCCGGCCGCGGCGCGCGCTTGAGCCTGCGCGCCGTGCCGAGCGAAGAGCCGGGCATGTCGCCGCGCGAAATCTGGTGCAACGAGGCGCAGGAGCGCTACGTGCTCGCCGTCGATCCTGCGCGGATCGGGGAGTTTCGCGCCATCTGCGAGCGCGAGCGCTGCCCCTTTGCCGTGCTCGGCGAAGCGACGCTGGCACCGCAGCTCACGCTCGCCGACGAGCGCTACGCCAACAAGCCGGTGGACATGGATCTGGGCGTGCTGCTCGGCAAGCCGCCGCGCATGCTGCGCGAGGTGACGCACCGCGAGCGGGAGCTTGCGCCGTTCTCCGCCGCGGGCATCGCGCTGGAGGAAGCCTGCTACCGCGTGCTGCGCCACCCGACCGTGGCCGACAAGACTTTTCTGATCAGCATCGGCGATCGCACCGTGGGCGGGTTGTGCGCGCGCGATCCCTTCGTCGGGCCGTGGCAGACGCCGGTGGCCGACTGCGCCGTGACCCTGCTCGGTTTCGGCGAATACGCCGGCGAAGCCTATTGCATGGGCGAGCGCGCGCCGCTTGCGCTCATCGACGCACCGGCCTCGGGGCGCATGGCCGTGGGCGAGGCGCTCACCAATCTGGCTGCGGCGCCGGTGGAGCTGTCGCGGGTCAAGCTTTCGGCCAACTGGATGGCGGCGGCGGGGCACCCGGGCGAGGACGCGGCGCTGTTCGACACGGTGCGCGCGGTGGCGCTGGAGCTGTGCCCGGCGCTGGGCATCGGCATTCCGGTGGGGAAAGATTCGCTGTCGATGAAGACCACCTGGGAAGAGGCCGGGCGGAAAAAGGAAGTCGTCGCGCCGATCTCGCTGATTGTCTCCGCCTTCGCTCCCTGCGCCGACGCGCGTCGCGTGCTCACGCCGCAACTGCGCCTGGATGCCGGCGCGACCGAACTGATCCTCGTCGATCTCGCGCGCGGCAGGAACCGCCTCGGGGGCTCGATCCTGGCACAGGTCTACGGGCAGATCGGCGACGCGGCGCCTGACGTGGACGACGCCGCGGCGCTGAAGCGCTTTTTCGGTGCGGTGCAGGCGCTCAATCGCGACGGCCTGCTGCTCGCCTATCACGACCGCTCCGATGGCGGCCTGTTCGCCGCGGCATGTGAAATGGCGTTCGCCGCGCATTGCGGCGTGACGCTCGATCTCAATGCCCTCGATCTCGATTCGCTCTGCAACGATGCCGGCGGCAACGGGAGCGCGCCTGTGCCCGCGGCCGGACGCGATCCCGAGGGCGACCCCGGGCGCGTGCTCGCAGCGCTGTTCGCCGAGGAGCTGGGCGCGGTGCTGCAGGTGCGCGCGCAGGATCGCGACGCCGTGCTCTCGCGCCTCGGCGCGGAGGACCTGCAGGCGCGGACTATCGGCAGTCCCAACGAGCACGACGAAATCCGCCTCGTGCACGGCACGATGCCGCTGTTCGCAGCGAAGCGTATCGAGCTGCAGCGCGCCTGGTCCGAAACCACCTGGCGCATGCAGGCGCTGCGCGACAATCCAGAATGCGCGCGCGAGGAATACGAGCGCATCCTCGATGCGGGCGATCCGGGGCTGCACGCGAAGCTCAGCTTCGATCCGGCGAAGGACATAGCGGCGCCCTACATCGCCAAAGGCGCCCGGCCCAGGATTGCCATCCTGCGCGAGCAGGGCGTGAACGGGCACGTGGAAATGGCGGCGGCCTTCGACCGCGCCGGTTTCGACGCGACCGACGTGCACATGAGCGACATCATTTCCGGGCGCGTCTCGCTCTCAAACTACAAGGGCTTCGCCGCCTGCGGCGGCTTCTCCTACGGCGACGTGCTCGGCGCGGGCGAAGGCTGGGCCAAGTCCATCCTGCTCAACGCGCGCGCGCGCGACGGGTTCGAGGCCTTCTTCCGCCGCAGCGACGTATTTGCGCTGGGCGTGTGCAACGGCTGCCAGATGATGAGCAATCTGCACGAAATCATTCCCGGCAGCGCGCACTGGCCGAAGTTCCTGAAGAACAAGTCGGAGCAATTCGAGGCGCGCTTCGTCATGGTCGAGGTGGTTGAGAGCCCGTCGCTGTTCTTCGCCGGCATGGCCGGCAGCCGCCTGGCGGTGGCCACCGCCAACGGCGAGGGCAGGGCGGTGTTCGCCGATGGTGCCGCTCAGGCGAAGGCGCTGGTGGCGCTCAGATTCGTCGATAACCGCGGCGCGCCGACCGAGGCCTATCCGGCCAACCCCAACGGCTCGCCTGCCGGCATCACCGGGCTCACCACTGCCGACGGCCGCTTCACCATACTCATGCCGCATCCGGAGCGCGTGTTCCGCAGCGTGCAGCAGTCCTGGCACCCGCAGGGCTGGGCAGAGGATAGTCCCTGGATGCGCATGTTCCGCAATGCGCGCGCCTGGGTCGGTTAGATGCAAGTTCCGGCCATTCTGGGCAACCGCGTGGAGCTGCAGTTGCTCACCACGCTGCGCTGCAATCTCAAGTGCAGCTATTGTTCGCTCGGCGTGGGCGATGTGCTGGGCTCGCAGCGCAACGTCACCTACTCCCTGGACGCGCTCGATGCGTTCATCGCGACGCATCTGTCCGGGCATGAGATCTACGTCACTTTCTACGGCGGCGAGCCGACGCTGAATCTCGACCTCATGACGGCGGTGATGAAGCGCCATCCCGGATTTCGTTTCCAGCTGCAGACCAACGGCACCCTGCTCGATGGCCTGCCGGACTGGGTTCTCGCCAGGCTCTCCAATATCCTGGTGTCGATAGACGGCGGCGAGAAGGTCACCGACGGCTACCGCGGACGGGGGATTTACCGCCAGGTGCTGAAAAATGTTAACGCAATACGCGACCGGGTCGGCGGCACACTGACCGCGCGCGTGACCTGGAGCAGCGCGGACACCAGCTTCGAGGAACTGGACCGGCTGACGCAAGATTTCGATTACGTCTATTTTCAGTTCGTGGCGCAGGACGGCGCTTACGCGCCGGATGCGGTGGCGAAAAAGCGCGAGGTGATCGCGCGGCTGGTGCGCGAATTCTTCGCTTCGGAAACGCTCTATCCTTTCATCCCCATCATGGCCACGGTGCGCAACAAGGTGCTGCCGTCGCGGGCCAAGGAACTGTACGCAGGACTGACGCAGTGCCGCGCGTCCACGCACCTATTGAACGTCATGCCCGACGGCAAAATCTATCCTTGCCCGGATCTGATGTACCTGCCGGAGATGCTGCAGGGGGACGTGGTCGGAAACTGGCTCAAGCGCAGCCCGCTCCAGCCCCATCCCGACATGCCTTGCGAGCGCTGCGCCGCCTTCGCGTTCTGCCGCCGCAACTGCATGAAAAATCTGCATCTGGCCTACGTCAAAGGAGACGCCGGCTACCGCGACCATGTGGTCGAACCGATCTGCGATCTGGTGAGATTCCTGGGCGAGGAAGTGGACCGGCACGATCCCCATGCGTGGTTTGCGCGCATGCCTTTGTCCGTGCGCGATCAGGTTGCCGGCTGCGCGGTCTACGAATACGTCGAGGTCATGCCCTGAGGTTGGTGCCGGCTTGCGCCGGCGTCGGGTGTGCACGCAGCGCGTGATTCGCCAGCAGCGCGGCGGTGACGAGCAGCACCGCGCCGCCCTGATGCGCCGCCGCCAGCGGAATCGGCACCAGCAGCAGCAGCGTGGCGATCCCGAGCGCGACCTGCAGCGCGAGCATCCCAAGCAGCAGGTGGCCGGCGAGGCGCGCGCGCGGAGCGAGCGCTTCGCGCCGCGCTTGCAGCCAGAACCAGGGCACTAGCAAGGCGAGCAGCCATGCGCCCAGACGGTGATCGAACTGCACCGTAGCCATGTTGTTGAAGAAATTGAGGTGCCACGGCTCGAGCATGAAGATCTCCGGCGGCACCACGTGCCCGTTCATGAGCGGAAACGTGTTGTAGGCAAAGCCGGCGCGGATGCCGGCGACGAAGCCCCCGGTCACCACCGTGTAGGCGACCACCGCGGTGACGATCCAGGAAACTCTGCGCAACGGCGCCGGCGGCGCGACCGCCCCTCGCGCAACCGGATAGAGCAGTCCCAGGGCTGTCCACAGCATGGCGGCGTAGATCGCAAGCGCGAAGCTCAAATGCGCGGTCAATCGGTACTGCGACACGCGCGGGTTATCCACCAGGCCCGACTTCACCATGTACCAGCCCATCGCTCCCTGCAGAGCGCCGAGCACGAATATTCCGCCGAGCTTCAGCGCGAGTGGCCGGTCGATTTGCCTGAGCCACCAGAACCAGACGAGCGGCAGGAGAAACACGACGCCGATCATGCGGCCGAGCAGCCGATGGAAGTATTCCCACCAGAAAATGGACTTGAACGCATCGAGGCTCATCCCCTGGTTCACTTTCCGGTACTCGGGGGTGAGCTGGTATTTGCCGAAGGTCTCGAGCCACTGCGCTTCGTTTATCGGCGGCAGGGTGCCGAGGATCGGCTGCCACTCCACGATCGACAGTCCGGAGTGGGTGAGCCGGGTTACTCCGCCCACCACGACCATTGCGAACACCAGCGCGCAGCAGGCGAGCAGCCACGCCGCTACCTGGAGCCGCGCTCGCGCCCCGGGCTCGCCGCCGGCATCGATGGGCGCTGCGTCTGCGGGTATGGTATTCATCGGATTGGTTTAGGGCGGATCAGGTGCAAGCGCGTATCGGCGTAAGCGTAATCGAAACTGGCTCCCGCAGCCAGCGCCATGGCGGGAACGTGCCGCTGCGGCGTCCCGATCCGCGATAGCGGGGCGAGGCCGGCTTCTGTTATAATCCGCGCCTCGCGCCTGTAGCTCAGTTGGATAGAGTACTTGGCTACGAACCAAGGGGTCGTGGGTTCGAATCCTGCCAGGCGCACCAGCAACATCAAGGGCTTACCGAAAGGTAGGCCCTTTCTTATTGTGGCGAACGTAGCTGAATCGTAGCCGCGTCCTCTTTACCTACTGCCTTCAAGCCGGATAGTCGATCCACGTAGACCGCCAGGTGCTCGCTCGATAGGTGCGCATACTTCCTCACCATCTCGACGCACTCCCAGCCGCCCAGCTCTTGCAGTACGTGCAGCGGAGTTCCTGCCTGCACATGCCAGCTCGCCCAGGTATGGCGCAGATCGTGCCAGCGAAATTCACTGATTCCGACCCGCTCAAGCACTGATCGCCAAGCCTTCGTATTGACTTGGGTTACCCGGTGCCCCCGGTAGCTAAACACGTGCGTCAGGTGCTTGCCGATCTGTTCGCGTATCACGATGACAGCAGCAGCACTCAACGGCACGGCAATCGCTTTCCTCGCCTTGGCCTGATCCGGGTGTATCCACGCTGTCCGCCTGGCGAGATCGACCTGGGACCACTCCAAGCCCGTGACGTTCGCACGCCGCAAGCCTGTTTCCAGGGAGAACCGCACCATCGCGGCCAGGTGTTCCGGCAACGCCGCTATGAGCCGCCCGGCCTCGTCCTGCGTGATCCAGCGAATACGCCGCTTGGCTTCCGGCAACATTCGCACACGCGGGACCCGATCGAGCCATTCCCACTCATAGGCAGCCTTACGCAAAACCACCCGAACCACTTCCATGACGCGATTGACCGAGCTATTCCTCACACCCTCGGCCATGCGCGCGGCCATGATCTTATCCAGCACACCACGGTTGATCGCATCAAGCGTAACACCGTTCAAGAACCTATCGAGCCAGCGCAAATGCGTCTTGTCGCTGACCTGAGATGCCTTGTGCGTCGTCTCAGCCAAATAGCGCACAACCGTTTCGTTCCAAGTACG
>DAIRFM010000077.1:0-6109 GCA_036795025.1 Burkholderiales bacterium
CGACGCCGGTAACCTTCGCCGTATTACGCGAGACGATGGCGGTGGGAATGCCGGCTGCGGAAAAGCTCTTGGCAATGCCGCGGCCCATGACGCCGGAACCGATGACGAGAACTTGTAGCGAGCCCATGCAGATCCTTCCCGATCGAGGTGGCGGCGGCAGGGCCGGTCAATCGACCTTGGCGCCGGAATCTTTAACGATCTTGCCCAGGCGCGGAATATCGCTTTTTATCAGCGCGGCGAGTTCCTCCGGCGGCATCCCGCCCGGTTCGGCTCCAAGTTCATGGATGCGCTTCACCACTTCCGGCAGGCGCAGGATTTTCGCCACTTCCGCGTGCAGGCGGTTGACGATTTCTTTCGGCGTGCCGGCCGGCGCGAACAACGCCTGCCAGGAGCTGATGTCGTAGCCGGGAAGGCCGGCTTCGGCCATCGTCGGCACCTCGGGTGCGGCCGAAGAGCGCGCGGCCGAAGTCACCGCCAGCGCGCGCAGCCTGCCGCTCTTGGCCGGCGGGTAGGCCGTGGTGATGTTCTCGAAGCTCATCGCGATGGTGCCGGCCAGGAGATCGGGGATCATCGGGCCGCTGCCCTTGTACGGGATGTGCTGCATCTGCACCCCCGCCATGGTCTTGAACAACTCGCCCGAGATATGCTGCGAAGTGCCGTTGCCGGCGGAGCCGAAACTGTACTTGTTCGGGTTCGCCTTGAGCAGCGCTATCAGCTCTTTCACGTTGCTCACGTTGAGGCTGGGGTGCACGATCAGCATGTTGGGCAGCGTCGCGAGCATGGTGACCGGCGCGAAATCCTTGACCGGGTCGTAGGCGAGCTTGCTGTAGAGCGAGACATTGATCGCATGCGAGCTGATGGTGCCGCCGCCGATGGTGTAGCCGTCAGGCGCGGACTTGGCCAGCAGTTCCGAGCCGACGCTGCCGCCGGCTCCCGGCCGGTTTTCGACCACCACCGGTTGTCCCAGCGCCTCGGATAACTTTGGCGCAATCAGGCGCGCGAGGATGTCGGTCGTGCCCCCGGGCGCGAACACCACGATGTACTTGATCGGCTTGCTCGGATAACCCGACTGTGCGGCCGTTTGCGCCGCAATTGCGCAAAGCATGAACGTCATAGCGGCGCGGAAAAACGCGGCAAAGAGTCTCATCGTCGTCTCCTTTGTAAATCCTTCGATCGGAGCCGATCTGACGCCGGATCTCGCGATCAATAATACTCCTGCTGCAGCGAAGTGACGAAGCGGTTCGCGTGACAATCAATTTGTTTACCTGCTCTATGGCTCCACGTCAGCTAGAATAGGCCCCGACACGACACCGCTCACGCTCAGCTTGAAGTTAATGCAACCTTTGAATTGGGGACTCGCATGAAAACATCTGCCAGGTGCAGCAATTGTCATATCACAGCATCGTATTCAGAGGAGCGAGAGGGTACGCATCCTCTTGCAATGTTACGAACCCTGATGCGCGCGCTGCTGCTCGCCGCCGGCCTGGCCTATGCCGCGGGCGCGCTGGCGCAGCCCTATCCTAATCGGCCGATCAAGTTCATCGTGCCTTTCCCGCCCGGCGGCAATCTCGATTTCATCGCGCGCACGATACAACCGAAGCTTGCCGAATTCCTCGGTCAGCCGGTGGTGATCGACAACAAGGGCGGCGCCGGCGGCATTGTCGGAGCCGAGTATGCGGCCAAGCAGCCCAACGACGGCTACACCATTTTTCTCGGCAATACCGGCACCATGGGTATCTATCCCGTGGTGTATCCGAAGCTGCCCTACGATGCGTTGAAGGATTTCACGGCGGTCGGCATTACCTCGACCAACGCCGTGCTGGCGGTGATCCATCCCTCGGTGCCCGCCAACACGCTGCAGGAGTTCATCACCTATGCCAAAGCGAATCCCGGCAAAATCGCCGCCGGCGTCGCCGGCAGCGGTTCGCTGCTGCATTTCGCCACCGAAATGCTCAAGGCGCAAGCGGGCATAGACATGCTGGTCGTGCCCTACAAGGCCAGCGGCCCCGCGGCGACCGACTTGCTCGGCGGCCAGATCCAGCTGCTCATCGACGCGCCCCCCGTGACCATGGCGTACGTGAAATCCGGACGCGTGAAAGCCATCGCCGTCAGCGGCAAAACGCGCCTTGCCGCGCTGCCCGATACGCCCACGTTCGACGAGGCCGGCCTGAAAGGCTACGACGCGAGTGGCTGGCAGGGCGTGCTGGTGCCCGCGGGAACCCCGCCCGCCATGATCGCAAAGCTTTCAGAAGCGCTGGTGAAAACGCTGGCGCAGCCGGAGGTGCGCGAGAAGTTCGCATTGCAGGGACTGGATGTGGCGTCCTCGACGCCTGAACAGTTCGGGAAACACATCCGCGCCGAGATCGAGAAATGGGGCCGCGTCGCCAAGACCGCCAACATCAGGTTGGATTGATGGGAGAGAGACTGCCAGGAGAAGCAATAGGGACGGGGGTTTCTGGACGATTGCGCTTTTCGTCAAGTAGTCAGTTCAGGCCCCGCAACCGATCAGAACTGGCCGTCACGATCGGCGGCAGTCAATTCAGCTATTCGGCCCGCGCTGCATCGAAACAGGCTGCCAGCGTTCGAGCTCGGACTTCGCCAGCACCGCCGGATTGACGCAGCTCATCGGCCATTTGCCGGCGAGCGCCAGCGCGAGTTCCTGCCCGACGCGGCGCTTGCGCGCCGGATCGAAGCGGGCGGTGGCTGACGCGTTGTGCGGGCTAAGCGTGACATTGCCCATGCGCAACAGCGGATTGTCCGGTCGGGGCGGCTCCTGTTCCAGCACGTCGAGCGCGGCGTGGGCGATCCGGCCTTCCTGCAAGGCTTTGATCAGCGCCGCCTCGTCCACCGTCGGCCCGCGGCCGGTGTTGATGAAGATCGCGCCCTTCTTCATCTGCGCGAAATGCTTTTCCTTGAGCATGCCGCGCGCCTCGGGCGTGGCAGGCGCGTGCATCGAGATGAAATCCGATTGCTGCAGCACCTCGGAGAGCGTCGCCGGCAACACGCCGTGTTCGTGCATCACCATCTCTTCGATATACGGATCGTACGCCAACAGGCGCAGGCCGAACGCTTTTGCCCGGATGGCGACGGCCCGCGCGACGTGGCCGAATGCGATGAAGCCCAGCGTCTGGCCTATTAACCGCGGAATTTTCAGGAGCGCCGGGCGTCCTTCGCGCCAGCGGCCCTCGCGCACCATGCGATCCTGCTCGATCACGCGGCGATGTCCCGCGAGCAGCAGCGCCATGGCGTGATCGGCCACCTCCTCGATGAAGGTGTCGGGGCAGTTGGTCACCGGAATGCCGCGCGCAGTGGCGGCCGCGACGTCGACCTGGTCGACGCCGACGCTGCCGAGCGCGATTACGCGGCAGCGCGCCAGGCTGTCGATGATCTTTTTGGTGATGAGCATGCCGCCCCTGGCGTAAATCGCATCGGCATCCCCGGCGGCGGCGACAAAGGCGTCCTCGTTGCCGACCGGGCCTTCGACGAGCTCCACGTCCACGCCCTCGAGCGCTTCCATCTCGTAGCCGTAGCCGCCGCCCGCGGCGGCTACGGCCGCGCCCGCCGCCGTGATGATCTTGAATTTCGCCATGCGTTTCTCTCCTCCGGGTCGATGGCGGGCGCCTGCAGCCTGACGCACCGCCCGCTTCATGGTTGGTAAAGCTACTTTGCTACTTCACCCGCTTCCTTGCGGGTGATGGCAATCTGCTCGCGCGCCGCTCGCGCCATCAGACCGCTGTCATTGGCGATGGTGACCAGGCGGAAGCCCATGGCTATCATGCGCGCCGCATAGGTGCCGGTGGCGTTATGGATGCCGGCGAACTGCCCGCGTTTGGCGGTGGCGGCAACCAGCTTCTCGTAGATCTTGAAAATCTCCGGCTCCTCGCGATCGAGCATCGGCTTCAAGCCGAGCGAGAGGCCGAGGTCGCTCGGGCCGATATAGATGCCGCTGATGCCGGGCACGTCCAGAATGGCGTCGATATTGTCGATCGCCTCCTGCGTCTCGATCATCGGGATCACCAACACTTCGTCATTGGCGATCGACTGGTACGGGCTCGCCTCGCCATAGGCGGCGGCGCGGATCGGGCCGTTGCTGCGCTTGCCCTTGGGCGGATAGAGGCAAAAACTCACCAGCGCCCTGGATTCGGCCTGCGTGTTGACCATCGGGCAGATCACGCCCCAGGCGCCGCCGTCCAAAACCTTGCCGATGATGCCGGGCTCGTTCCAGGGAACCCGCACCAGTGGCGTGACCGGGTGCCGGTCCATCGCCTGGAAGCACTGCACCATCGACTGATAGTCCTGCACGCCGTGCTGCATGTCGACGGTCACGCTGTCCCAACCGCACTGCGCCATCACCTCGGCCGAGAAACCGGACGGGATTGCGAGCCAGGCGTTCACGCAGGCCTTGCCCGATTTCAGACGCGCCTTGAGTTTGTTCATCATGTCTTCCTTGGGTTGGTGAATACGGGAGTCAGCGCGGGCTTGCCGGCAAAATGCGCGCGCAGATTGTCCACGGTGAGATCGCCCATGGCCTTGCGCGTCTCGTGCGTGGAACTGCCCACGTGCGGCTGCAGTACCACCTGGTCCATGCCGAACAGCGCCTCCGGCACTTTCGGCTCGGACTCGAACACATCCAGGCCGGCTGCGCCCAGGCTGCCGTCAGCCAGCGCTTTAACCAGCGCCTGCTCATCCACCACGGATCCGCGCGCGACGTTGATCAGCGTGCCCTTGGGCCCGAGGGCCTTCAGCACTTCGGCATTGACGATGTGGTGCGTCGCGGCGCCGCCCGGGCAAATCACCATCAGTACGTCGCAGTCGCGCGCCATCTCGGTCAGGCTGGCGTAGTACTTGTGCGCCACGCCCGCCTGCTCTTTGCGGCCGTGGTAAACGATGCGCATGCCGAAGGCTTCTGCGCGCTTGGCGATGGCCTTGCCGATCCGCCCGTAGCCGAGTATGCCCATGGTCTTGCCGCCCACTTTTCGCGCGAGCGGCAGAGCGCTTTTCAACCAACTGCCGGCGCGCACGAAGCGGTCGCCGAGACTGATTCGGCGCAAGCTTGCGACCGTTAGGCCCATGGCGAGGTCGGCGACGCACTCGTTCAACACGTCCGGCGTATTCGTCACGATGACGCCGCGCTGCTTGGCTGCAGTAAGGTCGATCGCGTCGACGCCGACGCCGGCATTGGCGACGATCTCGAGTCGGGGCAGAGCATCCATTAGCTTGGCGTCTACGGCGCCGAAGCTCTGGATGCCGCGGATGCAGCCGCCGACCTCGGCGAGCAACCTTGGCTTGTCTTTCGCCTCCCACAGCTTGTGGACAGTAAAATCGCGCTCCATAGCCTCCAAAGAGGCGGGATACATCGGCCCGACCGAAAGGATGTCGACGTTTTTCATGATTTGAACTTGGCGCAAAGTTTTTCGGACTCGCGCGCGAGCAGGCCCACGTCGGCCCCGACGGCGACGAACAGGCAGCCCAGTTCGAGGTAGCGGCGCGCGTCGACTTCCACCGGCGCGAGGATGCCGGGGGCCTTGCCCGCCTTGCGGATGCGTTTGATCGCATCGTCTATCGCTTTTTGCACCTCCGGGTGCGGGATGTTGCCCAGATGCCCCAGCCCTGCTGACAGGTCGGCAGGTCCGATGAACACGCCGTCGACGCCGTCGGTGTTGATGATCGCATCGAGGTTGTCCAGCCCCAGCCTGGTCTCCACCTGCACCAGCACGCACAGCTCTTCCTCGGCGCGCTTGAAATAGTCCTTGACCCGGCCGAAGCGCGTGGCGCGCGTGGTGCCGGCGACCCCGCGCACGCCGCGCGGCGGATAGCGCGTGTACGCCACGGCGTCGGCCGCTTCCTGCGCTGTCTGGATGTAGGGGATCAGCAGCGTCTGCACGCCGACGTCGAGAAAGCGTTTGATCAGCACCATGTCGTTCCACGCCGGGCGCACGATGGCCGTGGTCGGGTAGGCCGAAGCCGCCTGCAACTGGGTGACCACGTTCTCCAGATCGTTGGGCGAGTGCTCGGTGTCGAGCAACAGCCAGTCGAAGCCGGAGCCGGCGATGACCTCGACGCTGTAGTGGGACGACAGGCTCGACCACAGTCCGATCTGCGGCTTGCC
>DAIRFM010000077.1:6209-7589 GCA_036795025.1 Burkholderiales bacterium
GCAGCAGTTCGTCCACCCAGCGGCGGTCTGCCTTGCCCGCGGCGATGGCTTTGAGGGTCGCGGTTTCCTTGGCGAGCTGCGCCCGCGCCAGCGCGAGGATTTCCGCGGCGTGCGCCAGCGGCACTGCGACCACGCCGTCGGCATCGCCGACGATGATGTCGCCCGGGTGCACCACCATCCCTCCCAGGGCGATCGGCGCGTTGATCTCGCCCGGCCCGTTCTTGTACGGGCCGCGGTGGGTCACGCCGCAGGCGTACACCGGGAAGCGCCTGGCGCCGATCTCGGCCGAATCGCGGATCGCGCCGTAAATCACGAAGCCGGCCACGCCGCGTTTTTCGGCATGGCTGGACATGATGTCGCCGATGATGGCGTGCGTGAGATCGCCGCCGGCATCGACCACGATGACGTCGCCCGGCGCGGCGATGTCTATCGCCTTGTGCACCATGAGATTGTCGCCAGGCGAGACCTTGACCGTAAATGCCGGGCCGCACAGCTTGCCGCCGCGGTGCATCGGGCGCAGCGCCGCGCCGCCGGCGACCAGGCGGTTCATGTTGTCCGACAGATGCGCGGTTACCATCGCCGCGAGCGCCTTGATGAGCTTCTTGGGTGGACGCGCCGGCATGGGCAGGATGCGAAATCCTATATTGGGCATGAAATGACTCCGATTGAAGATTGATCAGTAGAGCGATTCGAAAAAGATCGCGGCGAGCCGTTGCGGTGGCAGTTACAGAGGCGAGAACGACGTCGAGCGCAGGATGCGGTTTTCCATGTGGTCCATGTAGCCCGCTTCAGTGTTCATCTTCAGATACGCCTGCCATTCCGGGTCCTGCTGCATCGCGTTGCGCTTGCGCTCGCGCTCGGCCTGGTCGGCGTAGGCCCAAAGATGGACCACCTGGTTGAGCGGCCCGACCTCGGTGGTGGTGAATACCACCGGCTTGCCCAGATAGCGCAGTTGGATCGGATAGGCGTGCTTCTCGTACATGGCGAGCCAGGCGCTCTGTTTGCCCGGCTTGAACGTATAGATGCGCAGATCGAAAATCATGACGGCTCCTTGGTGCGGATAGTGGAAATTGCGGCGTGCTGGATGCGGCTGTCGTGCGGGAATGAACCGATGGTTTGGCGCTGTTCGGCATGATACCAGCCATGCTGGCAGCATGCCTCTTGCTCACTCGGCCTTGTAGCCCGACTCCTTGATGATGCGGGCGTACTTGACGATATCGCTTTGCACTGCGGTCGGGTTCGGTCAATCGAATTTCGCGCCCGACTCCTTCACCACCTTCGCCCAGCGCGCCTTCTCGTTGCGGATGAAGGCCGCGAAGGATTCGGGCGTGTCGGTGCGCACTTCCGTTCCCTGCGCCGCAAGCTTGTCCTTCATGTCCT
>DAIRFM010000078.1:0-7582 GCA_036795025.1 Burkholderiales bacterium
ATGTTCCACTGCGCGCGCGAAGCGGCGAAGCCGCGATCGAGCCAGGCCTCCTGTTCGGCGCCCAGCAGCGAGCGCGACGCATCGCGGATTTCCTCGCACGCCTCCGGATCGACCACGTTCGATCCGCCCGGTTTCGCCGGGCATGCCTGCCAGGCGCGGTACTGCCGGTCGTCGACGATGTGAAATTTGGCGAGCGCGCCCCAGGCGAGACTGGTGTAGATGCGCATGTTCGGGCCCTCGGGCCGCATGCCCGAGGGCAGGGGCATGTGCTCGTAGTACGCCTTGTACGCGCCCGCCCGCCGCGCGAGGAACTGCGCCGCCGGCATGCCGTCCTCGGGGTGGTCGTTGGCGTAGTCGTTGTCGACCTCGTGATCGTCCCAGGTGACGATCCACGGAAACGCCCGGTGCGCGGCCTGCAGGTCCGGATCGCTCTTGTACTGCGCATAGCGCGCGCGGTAGTCGTCGAGCGTGTAGGCCTCGGGGCGGTTGTGCTTGCGCACGTGCTCCCGCCCCCAGGACGATTCGTAGATGTAATCGCCGAGAAACACCACCAGGTCGAGGTCGTCGCCCGCCATGTGGCGGTAGGCGCTGAACCAGCCCTGTTCGTATTGCTGGCAGGAAGCAAACGCGAAGCGCAGGCGCGCGGGGCTGGCGCCGGCAGCGGGCGCGGTGCGCATGCGCCCGACCGGGCTCGCCGCGCCGCCCGCGATGAAGCGGTACCAGTACCAGCGGTCCGCTTCGAGGCCGACCGGCTCGACGTGCACCGCATGCGCCCATTCGGGCACCGCGTCCACGCTGCCCGAGGCTGCGATCGAGGCGAATTTCTCGTCGCGCGCCACTTCCCAGCGCACCGGAATCGCCGCCGGATCGAGCCCGCCGTTCGCCTGGGCAATGTCGGGCGCGAGCCGCGTCCAGATTACCGCGCCGTCGGGCCGCGGATAGCCGCAGGCTACGCCGAGCCTGAACGGATCATCGGCAAAGCGCACCGGGCCCTGCGCGCGCAGCGCAGGCGACGCGCACGCCGCGCCGACGGCGGCGAGCGCTTGCAGGAACTCTCGGCGTGAAAAATCTTGCATCACATGGATTTGGCTATCGAACTACGCGCACGGTCAGACCGCATTGTCCCGCATGGGGAGCATCCTGGGTAGGTGTGCGGCAAAGCCTGTGTGGAAAAGTCAGCCTGCTTCGTCTTCAATTCCTTAACGACTCAGGACATTGGCTAGAAGCGTTCAAACGCGGCGGGGCGGGAGTAAACTGGCAAAGAATGCAGGCGCCGGGCCTGCGAGGGAATGCGGATGATGCCAGCCGGCAAAACAAAGTGCCTGAGCGGGAAGCTCAGGCACCGTCGGCTCAGTAATGCGGGATCAGTAGTGCGCGCGGCCGGTGCGTTCGAAATGACGCTGGCGCTGTTCCAGGTCGGCCAGGTTCGCGGACGCGGCGAAGAAATTGTCGCGTTCGTAGGTTTCGCTGCGTTTGAGCCAGTCCACCACGGAGGTGTAGGCGCCTTTCAACAGGCGCGCCAGTTCGACGCTGCGTAGCACACGGACGGTCTGCTCTATCGCATGGAGATCGAGCGCCGTCTCGTTCGCGGCCTCCACTTGGATATTGCTGCGCACAAAATCGGCCGCAGGAGCAGGGGTTTTGAAAACTGTGGCAGCGTGCTCGCCCGAGGCGGCGTCGGGGCGCAGAAAGCTGTCACCTTCGTACAGGGGGGCATAAAGTCTCATGGCAATTTCCTTCCAAGTCCACTTGATTCAGCACAGGTATCGTGCTTTATGATTAGCATAATATGGACCTTGGGCAGGGTAATCCAATCGCATGTTCGGATAGGCGCCATCGCTTTGGGTTATACTGTGTATAATGCCATGATGCAACGCAACATTTTGGGCCGGAGTCCGGCCATGGTCAGACTAAAAAAGCGGTTCTGATATGGAGCTCTACCAGTTACGCAGCTTTGTCGCCGTCGCCGAGGCTAGTCACCTGACCCGTGCCGCGGAGAAACTGCACGTCAGCCAGCCGGCCGTCAGCGCGCAGATCAAGGCGCTCGAGGACGAGCTCGAACTCGCCTTGTTCGAGCGCACTTCCAGCGGCATGGTGCTGACCTCGGCCGGTGAGCGGCTGCTGGCGGACGCGGAGAAGGTCCTGGCCGCGGCCCAGGCGATGCGCAACGAGGCGAAGGCGCTCAAAGGCGAGGTGGCCGGCAAAGTGCGCGTGGGCACGATGTCGGATCCGGTCTTCATCCGCATCGGCGAATTTCTGAACGCCACGGTCGAGCGCTATCCCTTGCTGCAGGTGGAACTGCACCACGAGATCACCGGCGCGGCGTTCGCGAAAGTGCTCAGCGGGGAACTCGACGCAAGCTTTTACTATGGTGATCTCGAGCACCCGGGCGTGGGCAAACTGCGGCTGCGCGGAAGCACCTATCGCGTCGCCGCGCCGGCGGCCTGGTCCAGCCGCGTCGTCGATGCCGACTGGAGCGAGATCGCGCTGCAACCGTGGGTCATCACGCCGTCGATCAGCACCCACCATCAGCTGGTGCGCGCGCTGTTCGACAAGCACGGCATCGAGCCGACCAAGGTGGTCGAGGCCGACCAGGAATCGGTGATCGCGAACCTGGTCGTATCCGGGGTCGGCCTGTCGTTGATCCGCGAAGAACTGGCGCTGGAGAAAGAGGCCGCGGGCGAAGTGTGCCTGTGGCGGGACGTGCGGCTCCAGACCACGCTGTGGTTCATATACCTACTCGCGCGCGAGGACGATCCCGTGATCCGCGCGTTGCTTGGCGTGCTGCGCGACACCTGGAAGCTGGCCGAGCAACCGGCGCGCAAGATCGGCCGGCACGGCTGAGCGACGCGACCCGGGGCGGCCCCGATCTATCCCGCAAACGCGGCGCGCGTCCGCGAGCGGTAGAGCAGCGCCGCGACGATCGCGAGGTTGACGAGGTTCCAGGCGATGCCGTTGACGAAAGCGGCGCGATAGGAGCCGGTGAGGTCGAAGATCCAGCCCGACATCCAGCCGCCCAGCGCCATGCCGAACAGCGTCGCCATCAGTACCGTGCCCATGCGCGCCCCGGCTTCGCGCGGCGTGAAATGCTCGCGCACGATGAGGGCGTAGGCGGGCACGATGCCGCCCTGGAACAGGCCGAACAGCGCCGACACCAGGTAGAGCGAGACCAGCCCCTTGAACGGCAGGAACAGCACCAGCGCGATCATCTGCAGCGTGGACCCGAGCAGCAGTGTGCGCAAGCCGCCGATGTGGTCCGAGATCCAGCCGAAGGTGAGCCGGCTGACGATGCCGCATCCGAGCATCAACGAGAGCATTTGCGCGCCGCGCGCCGGACCATAGCCCAGATCGCCGCAGTAGGCCACGATGTGCACCTGCGGCATGGACATGGCCACGCAGCAGGCGACGCCGGCTACGCACAGCAGCGTCTGCAGGGCGCCGGGCGAGAGCCCGAGCGTGCCTTCGGAGCCGGCGATGCTGGTCACGGACCCCGCCGCAGGACCCGATGCAAACTGCGCCGGGATCGGCGGGCGCCGGCGCAGGGCCAGCGCAAGCGGCAGCATCGCCGCGAGGCAGAACACGCCGATCCCGATATAGGTCTGGCGCCAGCCGGCGCTGTCGATGAAGTGCTGCATCACCGGCGGCCAGACCGCGCCTGCGAGATAGTTGCCGCTGATGCAGATCGCGACGGCGATGCCGCGACGGCGCGTGAACCACAGCGAAATGTCCGCCACCAGCGGCGCAAACGTGGCCGAGGTGCCGAGCAGTCCGATCAAAAGCCCCTGGGCCAGATTGAACTGCCACAGGCTGCCGGCGGTGCCGGCGGCGACGAAGCCCGTGCACAGTCCCAGCGCGCCGATGATGACCGGGACCATCACGCCATAGCGGTCCGACAGGCGCCCCATGAGGATGCCGCCCAGGCCGAAGCCGATCATGGTGAAGGTGTAGGGCAGGGACGCATCCGAGCGCCCGACGCCGAACTCCGCCTGCACGCGCGGCAGTACGACGGTAACCGCGTACATGCCCGAGCCGCCGATGGTCATCAGCGCGAGCGCGCCGCACAGCCGCGCCCAGGCGTAGCGCGACTCGACCAGGGTTTCAGTCGCGCTCAAAACCCCTCGAGCACGATCTTGCCCAGCGTGTGCCCTCCTTCGAGCAGCTTGTGCGCGCGCTTCAGGTTGGCGGCGTTGATCGTTCCGAGATTGGTCGTGAGCGTCGTCTTCAGCGTGCCCGCTTCGATCAGCGCCGCCGTTTCGTCGAGCAGCTTATGCTGCTCTATCATGTCCGGCGTCTGGAACGTCGAGCGGGTGAACATGAATTCCCAGGCAAGGCTGACGCTCTTGCCCATCAGCGGGGTCAGATCGACCGGTTTCAGCGCCGAGACGATGGCGCACATTTTTCCCAGCGGCTTGATGATGGGCGCGAACGCGGGGAACCAGCGATCGGTGTTGTTGAGGCAGAAGATGTAATCGACTTCCTTCATGCCCAGCGCCTCCAGTTGCGGCGCCAGGTCCTTGCTGTGATCGATCACCTGATCCGCGCCCAGGGCGCGCACCCAGGCCACCGATTCCGGCCGCGAAGCGGTGGCGATGACGGTGAGGCCGGCGAGTTTCTTCGCCAGCTGGATCGCGATCGAGCCCACGCCGCCCGCCCCGGCGATGACGAGAAGCGTCTTGCCCGCATGCGCGCCGGATCTGGAGATGCCCATGCGGTCGAACATGCCTTCCCAGGCGGTGATCGTGGTGAGCGGCAGCGCCGCGGCCTCGGCGAAACCGAGGTTCGCCGGCTTCCTGCCGACGATGCGCTCGTCGACCAGGTGGAATTCGCTGTTGCCGCCCGGCCGCATGATGCTGCCGGCGTAATACACCGCGTCCCCGGGCTTGAACAGCGAGACCTCCGGCCCGACTGCCTTGACCACGCCGGCGACATCCCAGCCGAGCACCCGCGGAGTTTTTTCGACCAGGTCCTTGGGCGCGCGCCGCTTGGTGTCGACCGGATTCACGGATATGGCCTTCACTTCGACCAGCAGGTCGCGTCCGCTTGCGCTGGGCGTGTCGAGCTCGAGATCGAGGAAGGACTCCGGATCGTCGATGGGAAGATAGCGGTAGAGTCCGACGGCTTTCATGTGTGTCTCCTGTGTCAACTTTTGTTGGAGGCTGTTTCAGACTGACTGGAACAGCCTCTGAATTAGGGGAGCATGAGGGGACGTTTCCCCTCACCTTGCACCAGCTTCCTACCCTGTCACTTTTTCCAGGCATCCTTCAACGTCACCGCGCGGTTGAACACCGGCGCGCCGGGTTTCGATTCGATGCGATCGGCGACGAAGTAGCCGTGCCGCTCGAACTGGAAGCGCTCCTCGGGCCGGGCCTGCTTCAGCGCGGGCTCGAGCTGCGCGCTGATGACTTTCTTCGCCTCCGGGTTCAGGTCGAGCAGGAAATCGCGCTCCCCCGCGCCCGGATGCGGCTCGCGGAACAAGCGGTCGTAGAGCCGCACCTCGCACCGGTAGGCGTGCCTGGCCGAGACCCAGTGGACGTTGCCTTTGACCTTGTAGGCATCCGAACCGGGCGTGCCCGATTTGCTGTCGGCGTAGTAATTGCAACGCACGGCGGTGACCCTGCCCGAAGCGTCCTTGTCGCAGCCGGTGCATTCGATCACGAAGCCGTAGCGCAGCCGCACCTTGTTTCCGGGACGGGGGTCCCCGGCGGGTGTTAGGCCGGGGGGATATAGCCGGAAATAACCCTTGGCCGGGGTCTCCATGAAATCCTCGCGCTCGATCCACAGCTCGCGCGAGAACGGCACCGCGCGCTTCCCGAGCTCCGGCTTCTGCGGGTGGTTGGGCGCAAGGCATTCCTCTTCGGCGCCCGCGGGATAGTTGTCGATCACCAGCTTCAGCGGATCGAGCACGGCGATGCGCCGCGGCGCGACCTGGTTCAGGTGCTCGCGCATGCATTCCTCGAGCACGCCGTAGTCGATCCAGGAGTCGGATTTGGACACGCCGATGCGCTCGGCGAACAGGCGAAAGCCCTCGGGCGTGTAGCCGCGCCGGCGCGCCCCGGCGAGCGTCGGCAGGCGCGGATCGTCCCAGCCCTCGACGTGCCCTTCGTCGACCAGCTGGATCAGCTTGCGTTTGGACAGCACCACATAGCTCAGGTTGAGCCGCGCGAACTCGAGCTGCTGCGGCAGCGGCCGCGCGAGCAGCCCGCCTTCGGCCAGGCGCTCGAGCAGCCAGTCGTAGAACGGGCGCTGGTCCTCGAACTCCAGGGTGCAGATGGAGTGGGTGATCTGCTCCAGCGCGTCCTCGATCGGGTGGGCGTAGGTGTACATCGGGTAGATGCACCACTTGTCGCCGGTGCGGTGATGCGTGGCTTTCTTGATGCGGTAGATCGCCGGGTCGCGCAGGTTGATGTTGGGCGAGGCCATGTCGATTCTCGCGCGCAGCACCATGCTGCCGTCGGCGTGCTTGCCCGCGCGCATTTCGCGCAGGCGCGCGAGCGACTCGACGGCCGGGCGGTCGCGCCAGGGGCTGCTGCGGCCGTGCTCGGTCAGCGTGCCGCGCGTGGCGCGCATTTCCTCGGCGCTCTGTTCATCGACGTAGGCATGGCCGGAAGTGACCAGATACTCCGCCGCCAGGTACATGGAATCGAAGTAGTCGCTGGCGTGGTACAGGTGCTCGGCGCCGTTGGCGATCCAGCCGAAGCCCAGCCAGCGCACCGCGTCGAGGATCGAATCGACGTACTCCTGCTCTTCCTTTTCCGGATTGGTGTCGTCGAAGCGCATGTGGCAGACGCCGCCGTAATCGCGCGCGAGGCCGAAGTTGAGGCAGATGGACTTGGCGTGGCCGAAGTGCAGGTAGCCGTTGGGCTCGGGCGGAAAGCGCGTGCGGATTTTCGCCGGATCGCTCGGCGCGCCCGCGTGCGTCGCGGCCGGGCCGGGTCTGCCGCCCCAGGTGCGCGACGCATACTTGCCGCTGGCTAAGTCTGCGTCGATGACGTTGCGGATGAAGTTGGTGACGTGCGCAGCGGCCGCGTCGGCAGGCTTATTCATGGTGTTCGAAGCGCGGAGCGGTATGCATGGGTGATTTTACCGCACTGGCGGCAAATCCCCCCTATCTCCCCATTTTTTGAAGGGGGCGTGCGCCACACGCACGCGCGACATGCCGGGCACTATCGAATTATTGTATTATCGGGTCTCGTTCGCTCCCGCCTATTCACGGAACCCAGATGAAAAAAAATGCCGAATCCGCCTGGCCTGATGAGGTGCACGCGCTCCTCAAGGCTGCCGGCGTCCGCCAGGTCGCAATCGTCCCCGACGCGGGTCATGCGCGCCTGATCAAGCTGTGCGAGAAAGACAGATCCATGCGCGTGGTCAGGCTTACCACCGAGGAAGAAGGCGTGGCGCTGCTTGCCGGCGCCTGGCTCGGCGGCGAAAAAGGCGTGCTGCTGATGCAAAGCAGCGGCGTGGGCAATTGCATCAACATGCTCACCCTGCCGATCGCCTGCCAGTTTCCGCTGCTGATGCTGGTCACCATGCGCGGCGACCACGGCGAATTCAATCCGGCGCAGATCCCCATGGGCAACGCGAC
>DAIRFM010000324.1:0-2661 GCA_036795025.1 Burkholderiales bacterium
GGACGGATACAAACCATCCGTCCAAAAAACACGGTTTTGGATAAAACCAAAAAACCTTAGAGTCCCAGCTTTACCGCGAGATCGATGAAATCGGCAGCATTGACGTCGAAATCCTTCTCCGGCTTCACGTCCTTCTTCGCCGGATCGCCGAACTCGAGCGGCCGCTGCACGAAGGCGGCGCGCAGGCCCGCCGCTTGAGCAGCGCGCAGATCGTTCTTGTGCGCCGCCACCATCATCACCTCGTGCGGCTCGAAGCCGAGCATTGCCGCGGCTCCCAGGTAGGCTTCGGGATCGGGCTTGTAATGATGGAACAGTTCGGCCGAGAGCACGCAATCCCAGGGCAGGCCCGCATGCTTCGCCATGTTGGTGAGCAGGCTGACATTGCCGTTGGACAGCGTGGTAATGAGGTAGCCTTTCTTCAGACGTTTCAGGCCGCGCACCGCATCGGGCCAGGGCGCAAGGCGGTGCCAGGCGCGGTTGAGGTGGTCCTTCTCCTCCTCGCTTAACATATCGAGGCCGGATTCATCCAGGATGCGGTCGAGGATGCGCCGGTGCAGGCCGTCGATATTGGTCCAGGGCAGTCTGCCCGAGCGCACCTCCGCCATCGCCGGCTGGTAACCGGCGCGCCAGGCATCGGCAAACGCCGCCCAGTCCGCGCGTATGCCCAGATCCTTTCCCAGCTTGCGCCCTTCGCGGGTGATGCTCCCGCGCCAGTCGACCACGGTGCCGAACACGTCGAAAGTCAGCGCTTTGACTTGCCGCAGCGCAGGTGTCAGTGGCTTTGCCATGTTTTCTCCTTGGAGGCTGTTTCAGAAGGTACGTCCCCTCTTAGGCTGCCCCGCCCGGCGGCAGGAACAGTTGCAGCAGATCGTTCAGAAACCGCTGCCCGCGTTTCGTCGGTGCGATGCGGACATGGTCACGCGTTATCAGACCACGCTGCATGGCTTCCTGCAAGGGCCGCTCCACGGCGGTGAGGGCGAGGCCGGTGCGCTCGTCGAACAGCCCCACCTCGAAGCCCTCGGCCAGGCGCAGCGCGTTCATCATGAACTCGAAGCCCAGATCCTTGGGTGAAACCGCGTGCTCTTCCTGTACCGGCGCGCCGGCGGCGGTCCTCTGCAGGTATTCGCGCGGCTGCTTGTAACGCGCCTGGCGCAGGATGCGATCGGGAAACGAAAGCTTGGAATGCGCGCCGGCGCCGATGCCGAGGTAGTCGCCGAAACGCCAGTAATTGAGATTGTGCCGGCACTCCCGCCCCGGCTGGGCGAAGGCCGAGGTTTCGTAGTTGACATAACCGCCGCCCGCGAGCCGCTCTTCGATCATGTCCTGCATGTCGGCGGCGAGTTCGCTGTCCGGCAGCGGCGGCGGATGGCGGTAAAACAGGGTGTTGGGCTCCAGCGTGAGGTGATACGCCGAAAGGTGTGTGGTGCGAAAGCCCTGTGCGGCGTCGATATCCTGTTCGGCCTCATGCAGCGTCTGCTGCGGCAGGGCGTACATCAGGTCGAGGTTGATGTTGTCGAAATGCGCCTGCGCGATGCCGATGGCGCGGCGCGCCTCATCGCCGTCGTGGATGCGGCCCAGCGCCTGCAGCTTCGCCGGATTGAAACTCTGGATGCCGATCGACAGGCGGTTGACCCCGCAAGCGCGGTAGTCGCGGAACTTGGCCGATTCGAACGTGCCCGGATTGGCTTCCAGCGTGATTTCCGCGTCCGCGGCGAGATTGAGCCGGGCCCGGAACGCCGCCAGCAGCTCCTCGATCGCGTGGGCGGAGAACAGGCTGGGCGTGCCGCCGCCAAAAAACACCGAGTACACGCGCCGGCCCCAGATCTGCGGCAGGGCGAGCTCCAGGTCGGCGATCAGCGCCTGCACGTAGTCCTGCTCCGGTGCCTCGCCCTGACTTTTACCCCGGACCTCGTGCGAATTGAAGTCGCAGTACGGGCACTTCCTGACGCACCAGGGGATGTGCACGTACAGCGACAGCGGCGGCAGCGTCTTCAGACTTACGCCGCCCAGACGCGAAACGACGGTTATGCTGTCGGCAGGCATTGATTAAGGAAAGCTGCGCAATTTTTCGACCAGCTGGCGCAGCGCCTGGCCGCGATGCGACAGCCGGTTCTTGTGCTCGGGATCGAGTTCGGCCGCGGTCTTGCCCAGCTCGGGCAGAAAAAAATGCGGATCGTAGCCGAAGCCGTTGCGGCCGCGCGCGTGCGCGCTGATCTCGCCCCACCAGTAGCCTTCGCCGATCAGCGGCTGCGGATCGGCCGCGTCGCGCACCAGCACCATGGCGCAATAATAGTAGGCGCGGCGGTCGGTGCAGGCGGCTAGCGCGGCTACCAGCTTGTCGTTGTTGCGCGCGTCGCGCCCACGTTCATCCTCGCGGCCGGCCGAGTTGCCGGCATAGCGCGCCGAATGCACGCCGGGCTCGCCGCCAAGCGCAACGGCACACACCCCGGAATCGTCCGCCAGCGCCGGCAGACCCGCGAGCGCGGCCGCATGGCGCGCTTTCGCCAGTGCATTCTCGATGAACGTGAGATGCGGCTCTTCCGCGTCCGCGATGCCCAATTCGGCCTGAGTCAGGACCTCGCAGCCCAGCGGAGCGAGTATGGCCTGGATTTCGCGCAGCTTGCCGGCGTTGCCACTGGCGAGGATGAGCTTTTTCATGAG
>DAIRFM010000325.1:0-2640 GCA_036795025.1 Burkholderiales bacterium
CTCGCGGTACAGATTGTCCAGCTGTTCGCGCGAAGTGGCGCGGACGGTAACGGTCAGCGACAGGTACTTGCCTTGGCGGCTCTTGCGCATCTCCATCGTGGCGGCGTCGAAATCGGGCGCATGGTGCAGCACCACGTCCATCACCGCCTGCGCGAATCCGGGCTGCGTCAGCCCCATGACCTTGATCGGGAAATCGCAGGGAAAAGCGAGCAGCGACTCGGGTTCATCAGGCTTGGGCATTGGCCGGCGCACGCATCACCGTGCGCTTGTAGTCCTGGTAGAGTTGATACATGCGCGCGGCCACGGGGCCGGGCTTGCCCGCTTGTTCCCCGTGGCCGACCGGTTTGCCGTCCAGCGTCGAGATCGGCAGCACTTCCTTGGTCGAGGAGGTGAGCCAGAGTTCGTCCGCGTCGCGCACCTCGGCTTCGCTCACCTGGCGGATTTCCAGCGGCAGCCGGTTCGCGCGCGCGAGTTCGACGACCACGTCGTAGGTGATGCCGGGCAGGATGAAATTGGTCTTGGGCGGGGTAATGATGACGCCGTTCTTGACCACGAAAATGTTGCTCGCCGAGCCCTCGGTGAGCATGCCCTCGCGCAGCAGCACCGATTCCACCGCGCCCTGATCCACGGCGGCCTGGCGCAGGAGGCAATTTGCAAGCAGCGACACCGACTTGATGTCGCAGCGCAGCCAGCGGTTGTCGGCCACCGTGACCGCGGCCACGCCGAGGTCGCGGTGGCTCTGCGGCGGCGTGACGAGGGGATTGGCCATCATGAACACGGTCGGCTTCACCCCCTTGGGGAAAGCATGGTCGCGCGGCGCCACGCCGCGCGTCACCTGCAGGTACACTCCCTGGTCCTCCCAGGGATTCCTGGCGACGATCTCGCACACCAGCTCATTCCAACGGTCGAGGCTGTAGGGGTTGACGATGCGCACGGCATCGAGGCTGGATTGCAGGCGCACGAGGTGCTCGCGCAGGCGGAAGGGATGACCCGAATAGGAAGGAATCACTTCGTATACGCCGTCGCCGAAAATGAAGCCGCGGTCGAGCACAGGAATCCTTGCCTGCTCGATCGGCATCCATTCGCCATTGAGATAGATCATCTGCATCTCCTGCTATGTCGCCTCGGGGGCGAAGTCCGAAAAATCTGCCGTCAAGGAAACGAGTATGGCAGATCCTTCGACCCTGGCGCCTCTCGGGATCACGGCCGGTTTGCCGCCGTCACTTGAACCAGAGCCGCATGCCGTCCCAGGCACGGCCGAAAAATCCGGCGATCGCCACGTTTTGCAGCGCCACCACCGGATACTCGCCCAGCAGCTTGTTCTGCAGCGTAACCTTGACCGTGCCCACCTTCTGTCCGACGCCGATCGGCGCCACCAGCGGTTGCATGCTCACCAGATTCGCTTTCAACTGATCGGCGAGGCCGCGCGGCACGCTGACATAGAAGTCGGACAGGAACCCGGCCTTGAGCCGGCTCTCGGTCCCCTTCAGCACTTCCAGCGTGCTCACCGCGTGGCCCTTATCGTACAGCTTTACCGAATCGTAGAACTGGAAGCCGTAGTTCAGCAGTTTCTGGCTTTCCTGCGCCCGCCCGCTGTCGGAGTTCGCGCCCAGCACTACCGACAGCAGGCGCCGCGTCCCGCGCTTGGCCGACGCAATCAGGCAGAAACCGGCATTTTCAGTATAGCCCGTCTTCATGCCGTCCACGTTCGGATCCAGCCAAAGCAGGCGGTTGCGGTTGGGCTGGGTGATGTTGTTGTAGCGGTACTCGCGCAGCGAATACAGCGGGTAGTACTCGGGGAAATCGCGGATCAGCGCCGCGGCAAGCAGCGCCAGGTCGTACGCGGTCGAGTAGTGCTTGGGGTCGGGCAGGCCGGTCGCGTTGGTGAAGCTCGTATCCTTCATGCCGAGGCGCTGCGCCTCGCGGTTCATCATCTGCACGAACACTTCCTCGGACCCGGCGATGGCTTCGGCGAGCGCGATGCAGGCGTCATTGCCCGACTGCGTGATCATGCCATGCAATAGTTCGTCCACCTTCACCGGCTTTCTCGGCTCGATGAACATGCGCGAGCCGGGTGCCTTCCAGGCGCGCTCCGATACCGGCACCACCTGTTCCGGCATCAGTGTTTTCTGCTTCAGCGCCGCGAACGCGAGGTAAGCGGTCATCAGTTTGGTGAGCGAGGCCGGTTCGACGCGCTCATGCTCGTTTGCGCTGGTGATGGCTTGAGCGCTGGTGAAGTCGTACAGCAGCCAGGCCTTGGCGGCAATGGGGGGCGGAGCAGGGGCGTCCGCGAATGTGAGGGCGGGCAGAAGAAGCAGGAAGACCAGCAGGCGTGTCAGTGTCATGAAGGCGGCGCAAAAGTGCCAATTATACCAGCCGCGTATTAAGAGACCGTTTCAGAATTAACGAAACGGCCTCTTACTTACCTACGACCAGCGGCTTGAAATCGAGTTCCGCGCGGATTTTCTCGGCGATCGCATTGGCCTCGCTGCGGTTGCGGTATGGCCCCAGGTGCAGGCGGAACATGCCGTCACGCGAGAAAATCTGGATCGCGTCGTTGAGCCAGGCCAGCTGCTGATAGACGCGGATGCGGAAATTCTCGGCGTTGTCGCGCCCCGAGAAGGCGCCGAGCTGCAGGTA
>DAIRFM010000326.1:0-2631 GCA_036795025.1 Burkholderiales bacterium
AGCTGTCTGCAGTGCGGGAATGGATGGCGCAGGCGCGCCGCGAAACCGAATTCGTGCGCGCCGACGAGCCGTATGCAAAACCCGGCATGACCCCGGCCTGACCCCGCAGCGGACTTCCGGTGAAGATTTACGCTGTCGGTGGCGCGGTCCGCGATGAACTTCTCGGGCTCCCGGTCAAGGATCGCGACTACGTCGTGGTCGGCGCCACGCCTGAAGACATGACCCGGCTTGGGTACAAGCCGGTGGGCAAGGACTTCCCGGTGTTCCTGCATCCGAAGACGCGCGAGGAATATGCCCTGGCGCGCACCGAGCGCAAGACGGCGCGCGGCTACAAGGGCTTCCAGGTCTACGCCGCGCCCGACGTGACGCTCGATCAGGATCTGTCGCGGCGCGATCTCACCATCAACGCCATCGCCCGTGACGAGCAGGGCCGCATCATCGATCCCTACGGCGGGGCGGACGACTTGAAGCGCGGCGTCCTGCGCCACGTCAGTCCGGCGTTCGCCGAGGACCCGGTGCGGATCCTGCGCGTGGCGCGCTTTGCCGCGCGCTTCGGCTTCAAAGTGGCGCCGGCCACGCTGCGCCTGATGCGCGCGATGGTGGACGCGGGCGAAGCCGATGCCCTGGTCGCCGAACGCGTGTGGCAGGAACTGGCCATCGGCCTGATGGAAGCGGCGCCGTCGAAAATGTTCGCGCTGCTGCGGAACTGCGGTGCACTCGCGCGCGTGCTGCCGGAGCTGGCCGCGGCCTGGGCGAGCGCAGTGCAGTACGCGCGCTCGCAGCGAGCGCTGGCTTTCGCCGCCGCCCAGGGCTATGCGCTCGAGGTGCGCTACGCCGTGCTCGCTTGCGCGCTCGCAGGCGCCGATGCGCCCGAACGCGAGCTGCGCCGCATGAGCGCGCGCCTGCGCGCACCTGCGGACTGCGGGGACCTGGCCCTGCTCGCACTGCGCCACCGCGAACAAATCGACCTCGGCGCGAAGCTCGAGCCCGAAGCGGTCGTCGCCTTGCTGCAGGCCTGCGATGCCTGGCGCAGACCGGCGCGTTTCGAGCAGTTGTTGCAGGCGGCCGAGAGCTGCAGTACCAGCCGCACCCGGCCGTTTGCCGCCGCGCCGCGCCTGCGCGCTGCGCTCGGCGCCGCGCGCGCCGTGGACGCCGGCGCCATCGCCGCGCGTGAGTCCGAGCCGCACCGGATCGCCGCCCGGCTGCGGGCGGCGCGCGTGGCCGCGGTGACATCCGCGCTCGCCGTCAAGTAGATTTGCGGCCGGAAGATTCAGGCATGAAATCCACCGCGGCCCTGCTGCTGCAGGGCCTGAAGCACAACTTGAGGGCCGGCATGCGCCTGGCGGCCTTCCTTCCCGTAAGCCGCTACGACTTCCGCGTCTCGCCCGGCGATTTCGTCCTGCTGTGGGCGTTCAACCTGCTCGCATGGCTGGCCGGCGGCATGCTGCGCGGAGGTTTTCCCGGTCACGTCGAATACGGCGCGCTGCCGATGGCGCTGGCCGAGATACCGCTGGTGCTGCTGGCAAGCCTGATCATTGCGTCCTTGTACCGCAAGCGCGAGTTGCTTCTGGCTCTGGCGCTGTTCTTGATCTCGCCCGACGCTTTGTTCGAGCTCGTATCGTCGGCCATCGTGATCGCATTGCGCTTCGCCGGCGCAGAGACGCCGCCCGTTCTCCAACTGACGGCCTACGCGGTTTATCTCTTATGGGTGCTTGCCGTCGCCTTGCGCGCGCTGTGGGTGGCGGCCGGCTGGCACCGGCGGCAATTCGTCCACGGCAGCGTGCTGCTGGTTGTGCTGTTTGTGTTTCTGCTGAATTACATGCCGCGCACCGAGTTCTGGGCCGCCTACCGGGAAGTCAGCGCCGACACGACGCAAAGCCCGATCCTGCAGGAAGATCTGTTTCACGCCCAGGGCGGGCTGCTCGATGCGAATCTGGCCGCGCTGCAGCCGCAGCGCGCCGGAATGGCCGATTTGTATTTCGTCGGTTTTGCGCCCTACGGTACCCAGGACGTGTTCGGGAAAGAGCTGCACGCGGTGTCGCGCCTGATGCGGGAGCGCTTCGATGCCGCCGGGCGCACGCTGCTGCTCAGCAACGATCCGGCGACGCTGGGCGATTTGCCCATCGCCAGCGCCACCAATCTGCGCGCGGCGCTGGAGCGTGTGGGTCAGATCATGGATGCGGACGAGGACGTGCTGTTTCTGTACATCACCACTCACGGTTCGGAGGACGGCGAGCTGTCGGTCGAACTGGAGCCGCTGGAACTGTCGCAGATCGGGCCCGCCGCGCTCTCGCGCATGTTGCACGACAGCGGCATCAAGTGGAAGGTGCTGGTGATCTCGGCCTGCTATTCGGGCGGCTTCATCGAACCGCTCAAGGACGAGAACACGCTCATCATCACCGCCACCGATGCGAGCAACCAGTCGTTCGGCTGCAACAACGGCGAGGACTTCACCTGGTTCGGCAAGGCCTACTTCGACGAGGCGCTGCGCCGCACCCGCTCCTTTACCGAAGCGTTCGGTTTCGCCCGCCAGGCGGTGGCGCAACGCGAGCGCGAGCAGAAGCTCACCGCGTCCAATCCGCAGATGTACGTCGGCGCCGCGATCAAGAACAAGCTCGCCGGCCTGGAGGC
>DAIRFM010000079.1:0-7393 GCA_036795025.1 Burkholderiales bacterium
TGGTGGTGAGCAAGGGAAAAGGTGTCAGCGGGTAGCGCATTTGCCAGCCGAACACAGACAGAGTGCCGGTGCCGGTGCGGTCGCTTTTTTTTGCGCCATGCTCGATTACGTGGCGCATCAGGTCAAGGTACTGCTGTTCCGGATGGGTAGTCTTCATAGGCTTAGAGCGCCTAACGGAATTACCGTTAGGCGGCTGATTTAGGGGAGCACGAGGGGACGTATCCCCTCGTTTCGTTAGGAACTCTCAAAATAATAGCCCCTTATCGGCTGGAGCGGGAGGGCCTTCGCGGGGCGACCAGACGCAGCGTCGCCAGCGTCGCCGCAGCGTACAGGACGTAGGCCAGGGTGAAAGCCCATTCCGGAAAGTCGTAGTACAGCAGTCGCGCAAACCAGCGGCCGATGAAGCTTCTGCCGTCCGCACTGGCGCGCAATGCGTCTTCCCAGCGCGTCAGCGGGCAGACGCTGCCGGCCAGGGCTTCGGCCGCGACCACCAGGATGGCGATGGCGTGCGCATAGCGCAGCGCACGGCCGCGCACCCAGTTCCAGCCCAGCCAGGCGCCCATCCACACCAGCGGCAGGCCGAGGACGATGAAAGCGGCAAGCGCCAAATGGACTAGCAGGATCAGATCGGCAAGCATGGAACCCCGGCGGCCAGGAGGACGGACGGCAAGGACACGAAGATCTGCTTCGCGTTCCTTCCCGGTCGCAATCGCTTCAGCCTTTTTCTGTCGGGCGGCTCGGGTCGCTGCACCATTCGCTCCACGAGCCGGGATACAGCCTGGAGCCGGAGAGGCCGGCGATTTCCATGGCCAGCAGATTGTGGCAGGCGGACACGCCGGAGCCGCAGGAATGCACGACTGCGTCCGGCGGCGCATCGCCGAGCAGCGCGGTGAAGGCCTGGCGCAGTTCCGCCGCCGGCTTGAAGCATCCGCTTGCGTCCAGGTTGTCCCTGAAGAAACGGTTGAGCGAGCCGCCGATGCGGCCGCCCACCGGGTCCAGCGTTTCGTTCTCGCCGCGGTAGCGATCGGGCGCGCGCGCATCGATGAGGACGCGCCCGGGCCGGCCGATTGCCCCCAGAACCTCATCGGCATCGACCGAAATGGCGCGCGGCCGGCCGGCAAAGCGCGCCGGTACCGGTTGGGGCGGGGCGCCGGTCACCGGACGGGCTTCATGCGTCCATTTGGCGTAGCCGCCGTCGAGCACCGCGACGTTTTCGTGGCCGAGCCAGCGCAGCATCCACCACAGCCGCGCCGCATACACGCTCGTTTTGTCATCGTAGGCGACGACTTGCTTGTTCGAGTCCACGCCCGCGGCCCCCAGCGTGCGCATGAATGCCTGCGGATCAGGCAGCGGATGGCGGCCGTTCTTTCCGGTCGTTGGCGCGGAGAGGTCGCGGTCCAGATGCAGGAAGCGCGCGCCCGGGATGTGCGCCGTCGCGTACGCTAGCGCACCGGAGTCCGGCTTGGCGAGGTCGTGGCGGCAGTCGAACACCACCCACGCCGGATCATCGAGGTGCGACGCAAGCTGCGCGGTGCTGACCAGAGTGGTGTGCGGCATGGATGTCATTCGTTCCCGTCTTCCTGCTCCAGCCAGCCGCGCGCTTCCTCGCGGTCGTCAAACACCTGCAGGTCGGCATTGATGAACATCTGCGACAGCCAGGCGCTCCAGATCACCCACTGGCTGTCGGTTACGACGGCAATCTTGTCGAAATCATTGGGATGGCTGCGGGTGTATTTGATGTCCTCCCAGGCCACGTCGACAGTGAAACCCGCCATCTGACGCAGGTCGATCAGCAGATTGACCTTGCCGCCGGGCACCAGGGTCGAGCGCACCATGTCCTCGAATTCCTTGTAGTCGGCGAGCACGAACTCGCCGAGCACGGTCACGGTGACCAGTTTGCCGCTGCGGTCGATGGCGATCATGGCTGGTCTCCGCTGTGGGGATGCGTATTCACTATTATTCTTTGGATGCGGCAGCGTTGCCGGCGCGGGGCTGTTGCAGGGGCATCAGGCTGGTTTCCCCAGTTCACGCCGCAGATATTCGTGGAAATGCAGCATGCCGTCTTCCATGGGCGACTGATACGGGCCGACCTGGCTGATGCCCTGTTGCATCAGCGCCTTGCGGCCGCGGTCCATGCGCAGCGCAATCTCATCGTCCTCGATCGCGGTTTCCCAGTAAGCGGCCTGCTCGGCCTCGACGAATTCGCGCTCGAACAGCACCACGTCTTCGGGATAGTAGAACTCGACGACATTGGTGGTCGATTGAGGTCCGCGCGGGTGCAGGGTGCTCACCACCAGCACGTGCGGATACCACTCGATCATGATGTTCGGGTAGAGCGTGAGCCAGATCGCCCCATGGGGAGGAACCTCGCCCTGGTAGTAATCGAGCACTGCTTTGTGCCAGCGCGCATAGGTCGTCGTGCCGGGCTTCGACAGACGCTTGTTGAGGCCCACGGTTTGCACCGAGTGGCGCTCGCCGAACTGCCATTCGAGGTCGTCGCAGGTGACAAAATTGCCCAGACCAGGATGGAAAGGCACGACGTGGTAGTCCTCAAGGTAGACTTCGATGAAGGTCTTCCAGTTGTAATTGCACTCGTGGACATGCACCCGGTCGAGCATGTAGCCGGAAAAATCGAGATCGGCTCGCTCCTTCAGCCCGCCTAGATCCTCGGCGACATTGCGCCTGCCGGCGAACAGCAACCCGTTCCAGTTCTGCAGGGGGGTCTGGTGCAGATTGAGGCAGGGGTTGCCGGGAAAGTGGGGCGCGCCCAGCAGCACGCCTCGCGTGTCGTAGGTCCAGCGGTGCAGCGGACAAACGATGTTCCGGGCATTGCCCCGGCCTTCCAGCATGACGGCCTGGCGGTGGCGGCAGACATTGGACAAAAGCTCGACCCCCTGCGGGTTCCTGACCAGCACCTTGGCATGGTCCATCCACGCCAGGGTGTGATAGTCGCCGAGGTTCGGCACCATCAGGTCATGGCCGATGTAACCAGGACCGCTCTGGAACAGCAGTTTCTGCTCGAGTTCCAGCATCTGCTGGTCGAAATACCAGGAGACGGGAAGCTGCGGGCTGCTTTGTTTGAGTATCGAGGGGCTGGCAATATCGGACATTATTTAAACTAACCTCGCTTGACTCGCTTGGGGCACAATAAGTCAGTCGGCAAAAGGCCAATATTTCACAATTTTACCGTGTTTTTGATTTGACTGGCAGGGCCGAGTTCAGCTATTTTCGCGTTTTGTAAGGTTTTATTCCAATCATGCCCAAATCGCCCAAGTCAGCCTCCGCGGGCGGCGAGTCCCTCAGCTTCGAAGCCGCACTGGCCGAGCTGGAAAAACTCGTCGCTGGGATGGAATCGGGACAACTCTCCCTGGAGCAGTCCCTCGCCGCGCACAAGCGCGGCCTGGAACTTGCGCAGTACTGCCAGGCCAAACTCGCCCAGGCCCAGCAGCAAGTGCAGGTACTCGAAGCCAACACTCTGCAAGCCTTCCCTGGTGCCGAACAAGACAAGTGATTTCGCCGCCTGGATGGGGATGGTCCAGGCGCGCATGGAAGTTGCATTGCAGCGTTTTCTGCCGGCGTCCGAGACCGCGCCCGAGCGCCTGCACCGGGCCATGCGCTATGCCGTGCTCGGCGGCGGGAAACGCGTGCGGCCACTGCTCGCCTTCGCCGCAGGCGAGTTGGCCGAGGCCGATCCGGCGCGGGTCGAAGTCGTGGCCGCTGCGGTCGAGATGATCCACGCCTATTCGCTGGTGCACGATGACCTGCCGTGCATGGACAATGACGTTCTGCGCCGCGGCAAGCCTACCTGTCACGTCGAGTTCGACGAGGCCACCGCGCTGCTGGCAGGCGACGCGCTGCAGCCGCTCGCCTTTCAGATTCTGGCCGAACATGTCGTTGCGGACCGGCCAGACGCACAGATCGAGATGCTGAAAATCCTGGCAGTGGCGAGCGGCTCGCGCGGCATGGCCGGCGGCCAGGCCATCGACCTCGCCTGCGTGGGAAAGACGCTCAGCCTGCCCGAGCTCGAGTTCATGCATATCCACAAGACCGGAGCGCTGATCCGCGCCGCGGTGGTGTTGGGCGCGCGCTGCGGTCACGGCCTGGACGCGAAGCAACTTGGCCGGCTGGAACACTACGCCAAGACGGTTGGTCTCGCGTTCCAGGTGGTGGACGACGTGCTCGATTGCGACGCCAGCACCGCCACCCTGGGCAAGACCGCAGGCAAAGACGCCGCGCAGGAAAAGCCTACTTATGTCAGCATACTGGGTCTGGCGCGCGCGCGTGCCCTGGCCGAGGAACTGCGCACCGAGGCGCATGCGGCGCTCTCGACCTTCGGCGCAACGGCCGTACGCCTGCACGATTTGGCGGACTTCATCGTGCTGCGGAAGTTCTAGTCGGAAGTTCCAGTCCCAATACTTTTATCGTAAAGAGCAAAGTGAATAGAGATCACGCCCATGAGCTGCCGGGCAAGCAGGAATTTGAACTGAAGGAATTTGACCCGGCGATGTACGCGCTGCTGAAGACCATCAACAGTCCGGCGGAGTTGCGCGCGCTGGAGCGGCGCCAGCTCGGGCAACTGGCAGAGGAGTTGCGTGCCTATATCATCGAGTCGGTAAGCCAGACCGGCGGGCATCTGTCGTCCAATCTCGGCACGGTGGAACTTACCATCGCGCTGCATTACGTGTTCGATACCCCCGACGACCGGCTGGTGTGGGACGTGGGCCACCAGACCTACGCGCACAAGATTCTCACCGGGCGGCGCGAGGCCATGGCCAGGCTGCGCATGCTCGGCGGCATCTCCGGTTTTCCGCGGCGCGCGGAAAGCGAATACGACACTTTCGGCACGGCGCACTCCAGCACCTCCATTTCCGCGGCGCTGGGCATGGCGCAGGCGGCCAGGCTGCAAGGCGAACACCGCCGCGCGGTGGCGATCATCGGCGACGGCGCCATGTCGGCCGGCATGGCTTTCGAGGCCCTGAACAACGCCGGCGTCATGGACACCGACCTGCTGGTGATTCTCAACGACAACGATATGTCGATCTCGCGGCCCGTGGGCGCGCTCAATAAATACCTGGCGCGCTTGCTCTCGGGCGGGCTGTATGGGGCGGCGCGCAAGGCGAGCGAGCGGGTATTAGGCAAGGTGCCGCAGCTGTGGGAGCTGGCTCGGCGCGTCGAGGAGCATGCCAAGGGCATGGCCTTGCCTTCCACGTTGTTCGAGGAGTTCGGCTTCAACTACATCGGTCCGATCGACGGCCACGATCTGGACTCGCTGATCCCGACGCTGAAGAACATCCGCGAGCTGAAAGGCCCGCAGTTCCTGCATGTGGTGACCAAGAAGGGCCAGGGTTACAAGCTGGCCGAGGTCGATCCGGTGCTCTACCACGGCGTTTCCAAGTTTCAGCCCGACGCCGGCATCGTCGGCGGCAAGCCGGACGGCAAGCCCTCCTACACGCAGATTTTCGGCGACTGGCTGTGCGACATGGCCGCGCTGGATAAACGCCTGATCGGCATCACGCCGGCGATGTGCGAAGGCTCGGGCCTGGTGCGTTTCGCGCAGGAATACCCGGAGCGCTATTTCGACGTCGGCATCGCCGAGCAGCACGCGGTGACCTTTGCCGCGGGGCTGGCCTGCGAGGGCATGAAGCCGGTGGTGGCGATCTATTCGACTTTTCTGCAGCGCGCCTACGACCAGCTGATCCACGACGTGGCGATCCAGAATCTACCGGTGGTGTTCGCGCTCGACCGTGCCGGGCTGGTCGGCGCCGACGGCGCCACGCACAACGGTGCGTTCGATCTCGCCTACCTGCGCTGCATTCCCAATCTGACGGTGATGACGCCCGCCGATGAGAACGAGTGCCGGCAGATGCTCTACACCGCATTCCAGATGACCACGCCGGCGGCGGTGCGCTATCCGCGCGGTGCCGGCCCGGGCGTCGAGCTCAGGAAAGAAATGCAGGCGCTGCCAATAGGAAAGGCGGAATTGCGCCGGCAAGGAGCCAAAATCGCCATCCTCGCTTTCGGCAGCATGCTCAAGCCCGCGCTCGAGGCCGCGGAAGCGCTCGACGCCACGGTGGCCAACATGCGCTTCGTAAAACCTTTGGACGCAGGCCTGGTCAAACAACTGGCCCGGGAGCATGAACTGCTGGTGACGGTGGAAGAGGGTTCGGTGATGGGCGGAGCCGGCAGTGCGGTGGCTGAATGTCTTGCCGCCGCGGGGCTGACGCGACCGCTGCTGCACCTGGGCCTGCCCGACAAGTTCATCGACCACGGCGATACCGGCCTGCTGCTGGCTGCGGTCGGGTTGGACCAGGCCGGACTGCTCGCCGCCATACGATCGCGCCTGGGCGCCTGAGCGCCGGCCGCGCGTTGCTATCGTGTTAAAATCGGCTCGTTGTTGCGGCGCTCGCGCTGCGACTGTCCCAGGAAGGGTTCTCTGATGAACACCCGTGATCCTCTAGCCATTGCCGACGTTCAAAGTTCCCAGGACACGCGCCGGCTTGCCATCGACCAGGTCGGCATCAAGTCCATCCGCCATCCGGTAAAGGTGAGCGAGCGTTCCGGTGGCGTGCAGCACACCATAGCCAACTTCAACATGTACGTGCGCCTGCCGCACCATTTCAAGGGCACGCACATGTCGCGTTTCGTCGAGATACTCAACGCACACGAGCGCGAGATCTCGGTCGATACGTTCAAGCGCATGCTGGGCGAGATGATGGAAAAACTCGAGGCGCAGTCGGGCCACATCGAGATGAATTTCCCCTATTTCGTCAACAAGGCGGCGCCGGTATCGAAGGTCGAGAGCCTGATGGACTACGAGGTGACTTTCATCGGCGACGTCGATCAGGGCAAGCACCGCTTCACCATGAAGGTGCTGGTGCCGGTGACCAGCCTGTGCCCCTGCTCGAAGAAAATTTCCGCCTACGGCGCGCACAATCAGCGCTCGCATGTGACGGTCACCGCGCGCACCAGCGACTTCGTCTGGATCGAGGACATCGTCGACGTGGTCGAGAAGGAGGCTTCGTGCGAGCTGTATGGTTTGCTCAAGCGCCCGGACGAGAAATTCGTCACCGAGCATGCCTACGACAATCCCAAGTTCGTCGAAGATATGGTGCGCGATGTCGCCGCCGTACTCAACCAGGATGAGCGCATCGAGTGGTACGTGGTGGAGTCGGAGAATTTCGAGTCCATCCACAACCATTCAGCCTATGCGCTGATAGAGAAAGACAAGAAAAAGAAGTAATGCCTGACGGGCAACGGGGCGGTGAAAAACGCCCCCGCATCTCCGCCGTTCCGATGCTTCAGTAACGCTTGGTCAGCGTCATGCTCTGGCCGTCGCGCTTCATTTCCATGCGGTTGAGAAAGCTCATGCCCAGCAGGGTCACGCCCATGGTGT
>DAIRFM010000327.1:0-2622 GCA_036795025.1 Burkholderiales bacterium
ACGCAGAGAACAGACGGGGTAAGTTTGCGACCTGATGAAGGATCTGTTCAAGCTGCCGCCGCTCTCCACCGTGCTTCTGCGCCACGAGGCTTGATTTCATGGCTTCCTTCGCCCCACGCCTGATGCCGGGCTCGCCCTACCCGTTGGGAGCGACCTGGGACGGACTCGGCACCAATTTCGCGATCTTCTCCGCCCATGCCGAGCGCATGGATCTCTGCCTGTTCAATCCGTCCGGCCGCCGCGAGATCGCGCGGATGGCGCTGCCAGAATGCACCGACGAGATCTGGCATGGCTATCTCCCTGACGCCCAGACCGGCCTGCTCTACGGATACCGCGCCCATGGTCCTTATGATCCGCCGAATGGCCACCGTTTCAATCAATACAAGCTGCTGATCGACCCGTATGCGCGGCGGCTCGCCGGCGATATGCGCTGGTTGGATTCGCTGTTTGGCTACCGGGTGAACTCCTCGCGTGCCGATCTCTCATTCGATCGTCGCGACAGCGCTCACGGCACCCTCAAGGCCGTCGTCACCGACGAGGCGTTCAACTGGGGCGACGATCGTCCCCCCGCGGTCCCTTGGGCCGATACGGTCATCTACGAGGCGCATCTGCGCGGCCTGACCATGCTGCGCGAGGACATTCGACCGCACGAACGCGGCACTTTCGCCGCGCTCGGTGATCAGCGAGTCATCGACTACCTGCGGCGACTGGAAATCACGGCGATCGAGCTGTTGCCGGTCCACGCCTTTCTGCAGGACCGCTCTCTGTCGGAAAAAGGCCTGCGGAACTACTGGGGTTACAACACCATCGGATTTTTCGCGATCGAGCCGCGTTATCTCGCGAGCGGCGCCTCCAACGAGATGCGCATCGCGATCCGCCGCCTGCACGCAGCCGGCATCGAGGTCATTCTCGACGTCGTCTACAACCATACGGCGGAAGGTAGCGAGCTCGGTCCGACGCTGTCGTTCCGCGGGCTCGATAACTCGAGCTACTATCGGCTCGTTCCGGGCAATCGCCGGCATTGCGTCAACGACACCGGCACCGGCAACACGTTCAATCTGTCTCATCCGCGCGTGTTGCAGATGGTGATGGATTCGCTGCGCTACTGGGTCACGTCGTTCCATGTCGACGGTTTCCGCTTCGATCTCGGCGTCACGCTCGGGCGCGAGCCGCACGGCTTCGATCCCGGCGCCGGGTTTTTCGACGCGCTGCGCCAGGATCCGATGCTCTCGCGCGTTAAGCTGATCTCGGAGCCCTGGGACATCGGGCCGGGCGGCTATCAGCTCGGTCAGCACCCGCCGGGTTTCGCCGAATGGAACGATCGATATCGCGATGGGCTGCGGCGCTTCTGGCGCGGCGATGCCGGCCAACGTCCGGACTTCGCCGCGCGGCTTGCCGGATCGAGCGATCTGTTCGACCGGCGGGCGCGGCGCCCTTGGGCCTCCGTCAACTACGCCGCGTCGCACGACGGATATACTTTGGCCGACACGGTGAGCTACGTCGAACGGCACAACGAGTCCAATCGTGAGAGCACCCAGGACGGCCACAACGAGAATTACTCGGCCAATTGGGGGGTCGAAGGCCCGACCCAGGATCTGCAAATCCTCGATACCCGCGCCCACGTCCAGCGCGCCATGCTGGCGACGACATTCTTTGCCCTTGGAACGCCGATGTTGCTCGCCGGCGACGAATTCGGGCGCTCACAACACGGCAACAATAACGCCTATTGCCAGGACAACGAGCTGTCCTGGCTCGATTGGAAGCAAGCGGCCTCGCCCGAAGGGCAGGCGCTCGCGGCATTCGTTGCGCGGCTGCTGGCGCTGCGCCACGCACATCCGGTGCTGCGCTGCCGCCATTTCATGCACGGCAAGGGGCAGCCGGCGCCCGGCATCGCCGACATCTCGTGGTTCGATCAACAGGGCGAGGCGGTCTCGGTCGAGGCCTGGAATAATCCGGATGAACGCGTGATCGTCCTGCGGCGCGCCGCGCGGGACGAGGAGGGCGCAGTCCCGGCTTTGACGTTGTTCCTCAACCCGACCGGCGAGGGCCTCACCTTCCGGATTCCTCCGCCGCATGTTCCGATGCGCATGCTCATCGACACCGACAAGCCCGATGCGCCGGAGCGCGACCTCGCAGGCGAGACGATCGAGGTCGCGGCGCGCAGCGCGGTTCTCGTCATCGGCATCCACAAGGTCGAGACGACGTGACGGGCTTTTCACGCGCGCTGCCGTTCGGCGCGACGCTGGTCGATCGCAATCGCGCGCGCTTTCGGCTGTTTGCGCCGGCGCAGCCGTCGGTCGCCGTCGACATCGAAGACGCGCAATCGATTCCGATGCAGCCGCAGGGCGACGGCTGGTTCGAGGCTGAAGTGCCGTGCGACGCCGGTGACGCCGGCCCCAAGCCGCGAAGTTCGCCCCGCCGTCCATCACAGGCTGGCATCCGAAAACCTTCACAGAAGCGGAAGTCCCGATCCGCCTTGAAATGGCTTTGAGACCCCATAGGCGCCGAAAGTTTGTTCGATCTTTGCACGGAACTCTTCGTATGCTTCGGTTTTAACGCCTTGGCCTGTTTCAGCAAACAACGATGTGCGGCGGATGATCAAAGACCTCTGGTACAAGAATG
>DAIRFM010000328.1:0-2576 GCA_036795025.1 Burkholderiales bacterium
GAGAAGAAACCGTCCTTGATCATATTGATGACCACGCGCAGCTCGGGCTGGCTCTGATACAGATCCATCGGCCGGTAGCCGCTGGCGCGCAGCCATTGCACCTGCTCGGCGCTCATACCGAACAGGAAGAAATTCTCGGCACCGACCTCTTCGCGAATCTCGATGTTGGCGCCATCCATGGTGCCGATCGTCAGCGCACCATTCATCTGGAATTTCATGTTGCCGGTGCCGGAAGCTTCCTTGCCGGCGGTCGAGATCTGCTCCGAGAGGTCGGCCGCCGGATAGATGCGCTGAGCATTGGTGACGTTGAAGTTCGGCAGGAAGACGACTTTGATCAGATCGCGCACACCCGGGTCGCGATTGATGATCTCGCCCACGGCAGTGATCAGGCGGATCATCAATTTCGCCAGGTAATAGCCCGGCGCGGCCTTGCCGCCGAAGATGAACACGCGCGGCTGGATCTCCAGAGTCGGATCGGTCTTGAGCCGGTGGTACAAGCCGATGACGTGCAGGATGCTCAGATGCTGGCGCTTGTACTCGTGAATGCGCTTGACCTGAACGTCGAAGATGGCATCGGGATTGACCAGCACGCCGGTGCGCTCGCGGATGATCGCCGCGAGCGCCGTCTTGTTCGAGCGCTTGATGTCACGCCACTCGGCGCGAAATCCGGCATCCTCGATCAGCGGCTCGAGGCTGCGTAACTCGTAGAGATTGCGAACCCAATCGGCGCCGATGGCGCGCGTGATGAATTGCGCGAGCCGCGGGTTGGAAAGCACCATCCAGCGGCGCGGGGTCACGCCATTGGTCTTGTTGCTGAATTTCTCGGGCCATAACTGGTAGAAGTCGCGCAGCAAGTCGCTCTTGAGCAGCTCGGAGTGCAGGCTAGAGACGCCGTTGACCGCATGACTGCCGACCGTTGCCAGATGCGCCATGCGCACGAAGCGCTCGCCGCTCTCATCGATGAGCGACATGCGCTCGAGGCGCTGCTCATCGCCGAAGAATGTGATGCGGACTTCGTCGAGAAAGCGTGCATTGATCTCGTAGATGATCTCCAGATGCCGCGGCAACAGTCGTCCGAACAGGGCGATCGGCCAGCGCTCCAGCGCTTCGGGCAGCACGGTGTGATTGGTGTAGGCAAAGGTGCGGCGTGTGATGGTCCAGGCGCGGTCCCAATCCATCGCCAGCTCATCGACCAGCAGGCGCATGAGTTCGGCCACGGCGATCGAGGGATGCGTATCGTTGAGTTGAATAGCAAATTTCTCGTGGAAGCGCTCCGGCGGAATCCGCTGTCTGCGGATGATGCGCAGCATGTCCTGCAATGACGCGCTGACGAAAAAGAACTGCTGCTCCAGTCGCAGTTCCTTGCCCCGGAGCAGCTCGTCGTTCGGATACAGCACCTTGGTGATATTTTCCGAGGTCACCTTCTGGTTCACGGCGCCCCAGTAGTCGCCGCGGTTGAAGATCGAAAAATCGAACGACTCAGGCGCCTCGGCGCCCCACAGTCGCAGTGTGTTGGCCGTGTTGACGTGATAGCCCAGGATCAGCCTGTCGTACGGTACGCCGACCACGACCCGCGCCGGCACCCAGCGCACGCGGTGCCGACCCTGCTCATCGGTATAGCGTTCGGTGTGGCCGCCGAATTTCACGTCCACGGCCCATTCTGGCCGCACGAGCTCCCACGGAGTGCCGAAGCGCAGCCAGTTGTCGGTCTTCTCGACCTGCCAGCCGTCGACGATCTCCTGCTGGAAGCTGCCGTACTCGTAGCGGATTCCATAGCCCATGCACGGCACCTGCAGCGTCGCGAGCGAATCGATGAAACACGCCGCGAGGCGGCCGAGGCCGCCGTTGCCGAGCCCCGGCTCGTCTTCCTGACGCAGCAGATCGTCCAGATCCAGGCCGAGTTCGCCGACGGCCTGGCGCGCGGTGTCGTAGATGTCCAGATTGATCAGATTGTTGGCCAGATGCGGCCCCATCAGAAACTCGGCCGACAGGTAGGCCACGATGCGCGAACCCTGGGCGATGTACGTGGAGACAGTGCTGATCCAGCGCTGCAGCATGCGATCATGCACCGCATAGGCGAGCGCCATGTAGTAATCGGTGCCGGTCGCCAGCACCGCAAACTTGCCCTGCCTGTAGTACAGGTTGTCGAGAAAGGCGCGCTTGAGCGCATCCTTGGTCATCGCGATCCGATCGTCGTCAGGCGTCGGCGTCGTCGCCGGCCCTATCGGCACTGCTGAGTTCACTGTTTGACCTTCACTGTGGCATCGTCCTGTCGCCAATGGCGCAGCACGGACGTATTCCGCGAGATCCTCGCCGAACCTCGGACTCGCAATACGGCGCCGTGGTAATCAGTGCTACGCGCGCTGACGCAGCGACGGGTGACAACGTCGCCGCCAGGGCCGTGAGATCCTTGGCACCGAATGGGTTCATGGCGTTCCGACTAACGATAGCGGGCGTAGTGGACTTCAGATCGCTAAGAGGCTGAGTACTCATGAAAACGACTCCTCAAGTGTCCGCCGGCTTCGCACAAGCCGCTTGGGTTGTTTATGGAACGAGCCGTCGCGGCGCGCTCACCC
>DAIRFM010000080.1:0-7251 GCA_036795025.1 Burkholderiales bacterium
GAGTCACGATGAACTGTTGCGGCTGACCGGCGAGCGTAGGCACGGCCGGATTCACCGAATTGCCGCCGGACCCGTGGCAGGCGACGCAGACCTGCGCCTTCTGCCGTCCCGCCTCGGCGTCGGCGAACGCGACCCGCGCGCATGCCAAGGTCAGAAACGACAGCGCGGCGGCGAACATCGCCACCGCGCTGCGTCGTGCGGCAAAGCTGCCGGTCACTTCTTGTAGCTGATCCGGTAAATGATGCCGTTGTAGTCGTCGGAGACGAGCAGGGCGCCGTCGCGCATCACCAGCACGTCGACCGGACGGCCCCACATCGGCGGATCCGCCTTTTCGTCGGTCAGGAAGCCGGTGAGGAAGGGCTCGGACTTGGCCTTGCCCTTGGCATCGACCGTCACGCGGATCACGTTGTAACCTTGCTTGATGCTGCGGTTCCAGGAGCCGTGCTGGGCGAGGAAGATATTGTTCTTGTACGCTGCCGGGAACATCTTGCCAGTATAGAAGCGCATGCCCATGGGCGCGACGTGCGCGCCGAGCTTGAGCACGGGCGGCGTGAACTCGGAGCAGGAGCGGTTCTTGCCGTAGACCGGATCGAGGATGTCGCCCTGATGGCAGTACGGAAAGCCGAAGTTCTGGCCCATCTTGGTCACGACGTTGAGCTTGTCGGAAGGCGTGTCGTCGCTGAGCCAGTCGCGTTGGTGCTCGCTGAACCATAGCTGCTTGGTCTTCGGATGCCAGTCGAAACCGACCGTGTTGCGCACGCCCCGCACGTAGGTCTCCAGCGTGCCTGTCTTCGGATCCACGCGCGTGATCGTCGCCTGCGTGTAATTGGGCATGGTGATGTTCTGCGGCGAGCCGATGTTGAAATACAGCTTGCCGTCCGGACCCGCGGCGAGGAATTTCCAGAAGTGGCCTGGCGCCTTGTCGGGGTCGAGGTTGTCGACCACGACCCTGGCCTCCGGCGGATTGTCCAACCGATCCTCGATCCCGGCGTAGGCGGTAATGCGGTCGCGCTCGGCGACGTAGAGCGTGCCCTTCAGAAACGCGACGCCGTTGGGCGTATTCATGCCCTTGAGCAGCGTCTTCACCTCGCGCTTGCCGTCCTTATCGACGATCGCGTACACGTTGGAGAGATTGCGGTTGCTCACGAATACCGTGCCCTTGTCGCCGAGCGCGAGCGAGCGCGCCTCGGGCACGCCTTCGGCCCAGACTTCCACGCGGAAGCCCGCCGGCACCTTGAGCTTGTCAAGCGGGAGATCCTTGGCCGGCCTGCCGGTGAGATGCGGCGCGAACGGGTGCAGCGTCGAGCCCCCCTGGTCGGCCGAGCGGCCTTGCTGCCAGGCCGGCGGCGCCATCGGGACCGCGGGATTGGCGGCCGTGCCTGCGGGTGCGGGGGCTGGCGCGGCGGCCGCCGGAGCCTGCTGTGCCAGCGCCGGAGCGCAGAAGCCCGCCGCGAACAAAGCGGAGAACAATACCTTGCGTGTGTTCATGACACCTCCTTCTAGGGTGGAATTATTATGATTTTGCGTCCGGGGGACAGCGCGGACTTCCGCTGGCGTACGCGCGCAGTGTATCCGGGACTCGACCGAACGTGCAAGCGCTGCGCGCCGGCAAGATCCCGATTTTCCGGGTAAGGCCCGAATCCGGTTGCGTTCCATCCGTGCCGGGTATAGGATTAGAACCATGGTTCAAATTTTGAATCCTGGTTCAAACAAGGTCGCCTCGGAGCGCATGCGGCGCAAGAGCGAGACGCGGCGGCTCGACATCCTGCGCGCGGCGGCGCGGGTATTCCGCCGCAGCGGCGTCGCCGCCGCCGGCATGCGCGAGATCGCCGAAGAGGCGGACCTGTCGCCGGGCAACCTTTATTATTATTTCGCCGGCAAGGACGAACTCCTGTTCTTCTGCCAGGACCGCACCGTCGACCGCATGCTGGAGGCAGCGGAGGCGGCGCGCGCATCGACCATCCCGGTCGCGGACCAGCTGCGCGCCGTGATCCGCGCCCACCTGCACTACACGCTGGACGAACTCGAGGGCGCGACCGCGCACCTCGAAATCGACATGCTGCCAGAAGCCTTGCGCCGGACCATCATCGAAAAGCGCGACAAATACGAGCACGCTGTGCGCGCGCTCATCGTCAAGGGTGTCAAGCGCGGAGAATTCGCGCCCTGCGATGCTGCGCTGGTTGCGCGCGCCATTCTCGGGGCGCTCAACTGGACCTCGCGCTGGTACCGGCCCGACGGCGTGCAGAGCGTCGCCGCGATTGCCGAGGGGCTGGCCGACTACCTGGTGCGGGGGATTGCCGCCGTGCCGCTTGCAATGACTGCGCCCGCCAGGGCCATATCCGGAGGTCGAAAATGAATACCGTGCTGAAACGCGTCGATCAGCGCAAGGCCCACATTACGCTGCGCGTGAACGGCGAGGAGGTCGAAGTTTCGTTCTCGCCGTACAAGACGCTGCTCGAGGTGCTGCGCGAGGACCTCGACCTCACCGGCACCAAACACGGCTGCGAGCTCGGCGAATGCGGCGCCTGCGCCGTGCTGGTCGACGGCGAGCCGCTCCTGTCCTGTCTCAAGCTTGCGCTCGAGTGCGACGGTTGCTCCATCGAAACCATCGAAGGCCTGGCCTCGGGCCCTGAATTGCACCCGCTGCAGGCGGCATTCTCCGACCTGGGGGGCTCGCAGTGCGGCTACTGCACGCCGGGGGTCCTGATGACGGCGAAGGGACTGCTCGACAAGGAGCCCAATCCCAGCCGCGACCGGATCAAGGAGGCGCTGTCGGGCAACCTCTGCCGCTGCACCGGCTATCAGCAGATAGTCGATTCGGTGGAAGAGGCTGCGCGCTCGATCAACAAACAGAGGGCCAAAGCATGAGCACCGGGAAAAAACTCGACGTCATCGGACATTCGCGGCGGCGCGTCGACAGTCGCGCCAAGGTGACGGGCCAGTTGCGCTACGCCGATGACATGAAGCTGCCGCGCATGCTGCACGCGAAGCTGCTGCGCTCGCCGCATCCGCACGCGCTGATCGAATCGATCGACATCGCGCGTGCCCAGGCCTATCCGGGCGTGCAGCTGGTGCTGACCGGCAAGGATTTCCCCGTCCCCTTCGGCATCATGCCGGTGTCGCAGGACGAGTACCCGCTTGCGCCCGAGCGCGTGCGCTATGTCGGCGATCCGGTGGCGGCGGTGATCGCGAAAGACGAACAGACGGCCTCCGAGGCGCTGGAACTGATCGAAGTGAAATACAAGGCCCTGCCGACGATTGCGACGCCCGAGGAAGGCCTGGCGCATCCCGAGACGCGCATTCACGACTACGGCGAGTCGGGCAACATCCATCGCAACCAGGCGTTCGAGTTCGGCGATGTCGAGGAGGCGCTGGCCAAATCGGACCACGTATTCGAGGACCTGTTCTTCTTCGAAGGCAACACCCATATGCCGATGGAGCAGCACGCCGCGCTCGCCGCGAGCGACGGCGACGGCAAGTTCACGCTCTGGGCGAGCACGCAGAATCCCCACTATCTGCATCGCCAGTTGGCGCGGGCGCTGCAGGTGCCTGCGGCGCATATCCGCGTGATCGCCTGCGACAACGGCGGCGGGTTCGGCGGCAAGTGCGATCCGGCGAATCATGAAATGGTGGTGTCGAAAGCGGCGCTCATGCTCGGCCGGCCGGTGAAAATCTGCCTGACGCGCGAAGAAGTGTTCTACCTGCACCGCGGCCGGCATCCGGTGCTGATGAAATTCCGCACCGGCGTCACCAGGGACGGCAAGCTTACCGGCATGCACCTGCAGACCCTGCTCGACGGCGGCGGGTACGGTTCCCACGGCCCGGCGAGCACGTTCTACACCGGCGTGCTGACGCCGCTCACCTACGAGCTGCCGCGCTTCAAGTTCGAGGCTTGCAGGGTGTTTACGAACAAGCCCGCCTGCGGTCCCAAGCGCGGACACGGCACGCCCCAGCCGCGCTTCGGCCAGGAAGTCCAGCTCGACAAGATCGCCGAAAAGCTCAGGCTGGATCCGGCGGATCTGCGGCTCAACATGGTCACCAAGGCCAATTCGCTCACCGCGAGCTGGCTCAAGATCGGCAGCAACGGCCTGGCCGAATGCATCCGGCAGGTGGTCGACGGTTCCGGCTGGAGGCAAAAGCACGGCAAGCTTCCGCTGGGCCGCGGCGTCGGCATCGCCTGCGGTTCGTACATGTGCGGCGCGGGCGTGTCCATCTACTGGAACAAGATGCCGCACTCGGGAGTGCAACTGACGCTCGACCGCAGCGGCCAGGTGACGGTATTCTGCGGCGCGACCGAGATCGGGCAGGGTTCGAACGACGTGCTTGCCGCGATCGTGGCAGAAACGCTGGGCATCAGCACCAAGGAGGTGCGCTGTATCACCGGCGATACCGGGATCACGCCGATCGACCTCGGCTCGTACTCGAGCCGGGTCACGATCATGATGGGCAATGCGGCGCTGCAGGCGGCGGAGCGCGCGCGCGAAATGCTGGTCACTGCGGCGGCCGAACAACTCGAGGTCCTGCCCGCGAGCATTTTGCTCTCGCGCGGCCGCGTATTCGCGGCCGGTGATGCGAACAAGAGCATGAGCTTTGCCGAGGCGGTGGTCTATGCGGAAACGAAGTTCGGCACGCTGGGCACGGTGGGTTCCTACTCGCCGCCCAAGCCGCCGGGCAAGTTCAAGGGTGCGGGCGTAGGTCCGTCGCCTGCGTATTCCTTCACCGCCTGCGTGGTCGAGGTGGAAGTCGACGAGCATACCGGCTGGATCAACGTGCCCAAGATCTGGATTGCGCATGACATCGGTCGCGCGCTCAATCCGGTGCTCGCGCGCGGCCAGGTCATAGGCGGCGTCTACATGGGGCTGGGCGAGGCCTTGATGGAAGAGCAGGTGTTCCGGCGGCTGCCGCCCAAGCTCTCCAACGCCCTGGTGCACAAGTTTCCGTCGCTGCTGGAATACAAGAGCATCACCTCGCTCGACATGCCCGAGGTCGAGGTGATGCTGATCGAGGATCCGGATCCGAACTGCCCGTTCGGTGCCAAGGAGGTCGGCCAGGGGCCGCTGCTGCCGGTGATGCCCGCGGTCGCCAACGCCGTTTTCGACGCGGTCGGCGTGCGCATCGACGAGGTACCGATCACCCCGGAAAAAGTTCTGCGCGCGCTGCAGTTGAAGCGCGAAGGAAAGAATCCGCGCGTGGGACCGGAGCATTTCCCCGACGTGCCCTATACCGAGCCTATCTTCGTGCTGCCGCCGGGCGAAGGCGGCGACGGCAATGAGACCAAGAATCCAAACAAGAAACCGGCGAACAAGCCGGAGGAAGCGATAGCATCATGATGCGCCTGCCCTGGTTTCAATTTCATGCGCCGACCAGCGTGGCGGAAGCCGCGCGCATACTCGCAGGCGAAGGGCCGCGCGGCATGCTGATCGCCGGCGGCACCGATCTTCTGCCCAACATGAAGCGCCGCCAGCAGACGCCGGCGACGCTCATATCCCTGAAGCGGGTCGAAGGCCTGAAGAAAATCGCGAACGGATCGGGTCTGACGTTGGGCGCCGGGCTCACGCTGACCGAGGTCGTGGGAACGAGCGCTGTGCGCGAAAAATACCGCGGCCTGTGGCAGGCGGCAGCGCAGGTGGCCTCGCCGCATTTGCGCAACATGGGAACGCTGGGCGGCAATCTGTGCCTGGACACGCGCTGCAACTATTACAACCAGAACGAAGATTGGCGCAAGGCGATCGACTACTGCATGAAAAAGGACGGCAAGACTTGCTGGGTCGCGACCGCCAGCAAGCGCTGCCTCGCGGTGTCGTCGACCGACACGGCGCCGGCTCTGATCGCGCTTGGCGCCAAGGTGCGGCTGGTTTCATCAGTGGGCGAACGCGAACTCGCGCTCGCCAGCCTCTACAACAACGACGGCATCGATTACCTCACGCGCAAGCCGGACGAGATCCTGACCGAGGTGCTGTTGCCCAAAGCCGACGGGTGGAAGAGCACCTATTGGAAGCTGCGCCGGCGCGGCTCTTTCGATTTCCCGCTGCTCGGCGTCGCGGTGGCAGCGCGCGCTGCGCCCGACGGCACCATCCTTGAAGCGCGCGTGGTGCTGGGCGCGGTGTCCTCGCATCCGCTCGTGACCAAGGCGGGCGAATTCCTCGCCGGCAAGAAACTCACCGACCAAGTCATTGCCGAGGCGGGCGCGATGGCGGCCTCCAGGGCGAAGCCCATGGACAACACCGACCTCGATGTGTATTGGAGGAAGGAAGTGGTGCCGGATTTCGTCGGCTATGCGCTGCGCGAAATCCGCGGCGACGACATGCGCGCGATGCGCATGCGCATCGCGCGGCAGGCGTTGTAAGCTTCGCCCGTATCCGCACCTGTACGGTGCAGATACTTCCGCTGTCGTGCCGCATGCGCATCGAACCCGCCGAACTCGCCTTTGACAGTGAAGGAACGCCGTATTCGCCCGCCTACGGCGACGTGTACCACAGCGCGGACTCGGGTCCCGGGCAGGCGCGCCATGTGTTTGTCGGGGGCAACGATCTGCCCCGCAGGTGGGCGCGCGCGCGTGTGTTCACCATCCTTGAAACCGGGTTCGGGCTGGGGCTCAATTTCCTCGCCACCTGGCGCGAATGGCGCGCCGATCCGGCGCGTTGCGAACGCCTGCATTTTGTTTCGATCGAAAAGCATCCGTTCGATCGCGGCGCCCTGCGGACGCTGCATCTGCGCTACGGCGAATTCGCGCCGCTGGCCGCACAGTTGCAGCATGCGTGGCCGCCGCTCGTGGCTGGATTGCACCGGCTGCATTTCGAGGACGAGCGGCTCACGCTGACGCTGGCATTCGGGGACGCCGACCTGCTGACGCCGCGGCTGCGCTTGCGCGCCGACGCCATTTACCTCGATGGGTTTGCGCCCCGGTGCAATCCGGAAATGTGGTCGCCGCAACTGATGCAGCGACTGGCGCGGCTCGCCCGTCCCGGCACGACTATCGCGACCTACTCGAGCGCGGGCATGGTGCGCCAGGGACTCGAGGCGGCGGGATTCGCGCTCGAAAAATGTCCCGGATTCGGGCACAAGCGCGAAATGCTCCGCGGCAGCTTTGCACCGCGCTGGCCGTCGCGCCGTCCGCGGCAACACGCACCCGAGCCGACGAGCCGGCACGCCATCGTTATCGGGGCAGGCCTGGCGGGGGCGGCGATCAGCGAACGCCTGGCGCGGCGGGGATGGCAGATCGACCTGATCGAGCGCCGCGCGCTGCCGGCC
>DAIRFM010000081.1:0-3895 GCA_036795025.1 Burkholderiales bacterium
CCGCGCCTGATGCGACGCAGCAGCCCTTGACCATGCCCGGCTCCCCCTCGTTCCCCGAATCGAAATGAAACGCCCACTGGACGGCATCGTCGTCCTCGCCCTGGAGCACGCAGTCGCCGCGCCGCTCGCGACCCGGCATCTGGCCGACAACGGCGCGCGCGTGATCAAGATCGAGCGCCCCGGAAGCGGCGATTTTGCGCGCGCCTACGACCAGCGCGTGCGCGGCCTCGCCTCGCATTTCGTCTGGACCAACCGCGGCAAGGAAAGCGTCACGCTGGATCTGAAACACGCGCAGGCGATGCCGGTGCTGCAGCGTTTGCTCGAACGCGCCGACGTGTTCGTGCAGAACCTGGCTCCGGGCGCAGCCGATCGCCTGGGACTGGATGCCGCATCGATACACCGCATCAACCCGCGCGCCATCGTCTGCGGCGTTTCCGGCTACGGCGAGGGCGGGCCCTACCGCGACAAGAAGGCCTACGATCTCCTGATCCAGGCCGAGGCCGGACTCCTCTCAATTACCGGCAGCGATGGCGAAATGGCGAAATCGGGCATCTCGATCGCCGACATCGCAGGCGGCATGTACGCCTACAGCGGCATTCTCAATGCGCTCCTGTTGCGCCAGCGCACCGGGAAAGGCTGCAACATTGAAGTGTCTCTGCTCGACTGTCTCGCAGAGTGGATGGGCTATCCGCTCTACTACGCGTCGGACGGCGCGGCGCCACCGGCGCGCACCGGCGCCATGCACGCGACCATCTATCCCTACGGGCCGTTCCAGGCCGGGGACGGGAAGACCGTCATGATCGCCATTCAGAACGAACGCGAATGGGCACTGTTCTGCGACAAGGTGCTGGGCGCGCCACAACTGACGCACGATCCGCGCTTCGATTCCAACGCCACGCGCAGCAGCAACCGGCAGCAACTCGCGCCGATTCTGCACCAACGGCTGGCGCAGTTGCGCGCAACCGACCTGATCGCGCTGCTCGATGCAGCGAGCATCGCCAACGCCTCGGTCAACACCGTCGAGGGCCTGCGCGAGCACCCGCAATTGCGCGCGCGAGCGCGCTGGACCGAAGTGGCCTCCCCCGCAGGGACGCTACCCGCTCTGCTGCCGCCGCCGCTCAGCGATGCCTACTCGCCGGCGATGGGGGACATACCCGCGCTGGGCGAGCACACCGACGGCGTGCTCGCCTGGATCGGTTACAGCAAGCCTGAAATCGAGGCGCTGCGTGCCGACGGTTTGATCTAACGCAAGCGGCCGCCACGCCCGCGATTTCCCGCGCTCCAAAGGTGGTAAAATTTCGCGACTGCGGATCGGGCGATCTACAGTCGCGCGGTCCTCGGCCCGGTAAGCGATTGCGCCAATACCGGCCCCCCGGCGCGCATTGCCACTGCAATCCACATTGCTACTGCAATCCACATTCCCACTCCAATCAACGAGACCAACATGACCGCCATCAAACAGGAAGACCTGACCCAAAGCATTGCCGACGCGCTGCAATTCATCAGCTACTACCATCCGAAGGACTACCTCGCCCACCTGGGTCGCGCCTACGAACGCGAGCAGGCGCCCGCGGCCAAGGACGCGATCGCGCAGATCCTCACCAACTCGCGCATGTGCGCCGAAGGCCATCGCCCGATCTGCCAGGACACCGGCATCGTCAACGTGTACCTCAAGATCGGCATGGACGTGCGCTGGGACGGCTTCAAAGGCTCGATCGCCGACGCGGTAAATGAGGGCGTGCGCCGCGCCTACACCAACCCGGAAAACCCGCTGCGCAGCTCGGTTCTGGCCGATCCGCTGTTCACGCGCAAGAACACCAAGGACAACACTCCGGCGGTCGTGCACATGGAAGTGGTTCCGGGCAACACGCTCGAGGTCACGGTCGCGGCCAAGGGCGGCGGCTCGGAGGCGAAATCGAAGTTCGCCATGCTCAATCCTTCCGATTCGGTGGTGGACTGGGTGCTGAAGACCGTGCCCACCATGGGCGCGGGCTGGTGTCCGCCCGGGCTGCTCGGCATCGGTGTCGGCGGCACCGCGGAGAAAGCGATGATGATGGCCAAGGAAGTGCTGATGCAGCCGCTCGACATGCACGAACTGCTCGCGCGCGGGCCGAAATCGAAGCTGGAGGAACTGCGCATCGAGCTCTACACCAGGATCAACGCGCTGGGGATAGGCGCCCAGGGCCTGGGTGGCCTGTCGACGGTGCTCGACGTCAAGATCAGCGACTACCCGACCCACGCCGCCAACAAGCCGATCGCGATGATCCCCAACTGCGCCGCCACGCGCCACGCCCATTTCGTGCTCGACGGTTCCGGCGCAGTCTCTCTCGATCCGCCCTCGCTCGAGGACTGGCCCAAGGTCACCTGGGCGCCCGCCGCCGGGGCGAAGCGCGTCAATCTCGATACGCTCACGCCGGCCGAAATCGCAGGCTGGAAGCAAGGCGACATCCTGCTCCTGTCGGGCAAGATGCTCACCGGCCGCGACGCCGCGCACCAGCGCATCCAGGACATGCTGGGCAAGGGCGAGAAGCTGCCGGTGGATTTCACCAACCGCGTGATCTACTACGTCGGCCCGGTCGATCCGGTGAAGGGCGAAGTGGTCGGCCCGGCCGGCCCCACCACCTCCTCGCGCATGGACAAGTACACTGAGATGATGCTGGCGCAGACCGGCCTGATCGGCATGATCGGCAAATCGGAGCGCGGCCCGGCGGCCATCGAAGCGATCAGAAAACACAAGGCCGCCTACCTCATGGCCGTGGGCGGCGCCGCCTACCTCGTCGCCAAGGCGATCAAGAAGTCGCGCGTGCTCGCGTTCGGCGACTTGGGCATGGAAGCGATTTACGAGTTCGAGGTGAAGGACATGCCCGTCACCGTGGCCGTGGACTCAAGCGGCGCCTCGGTCCACAACACCGGACCGGCGGAGTGGGAAAAGAGAATCAGGGAATTCAAGATTCCGGTGGCGGTCGCGTGACGTTTTTCACTTCTCCCCGGGCAATGGAATAGCGTTGCACGGCAAAGCGATTCCCCGCTGGCTGAGCATTGCGATACTGCTCGTCATCGCTACGGTCTTCGGCGGCAACCACATCGCCGCGCGCATCGCCTTCGATCACGGCGTCAACGTCACCACGGCGGTCGCGGCGCGCTCGATCGGCGCGGCGCTGTTCGTGGGGGTGCTGCTGGTCGTCAGCCGCGTCCCACTCGCCCTTCCGGCTGCGACGCGCTGGCGCGCGATCGCGGTCGGCGCGCTCATCGCGGTGCAAAGCTATTGCATCTACTCGGCGGTGGCGCGCATCCCGGTGGCGCTCGCGCTGCTCGCCTTCAACACCTTCCCCATGATGTTCTCTCTCCTGTCCTGGGCCGCGGGCAGCGAGCGTCCGGCACGGCGCGCCCTGATCGCGATGCCCGTCGCGCTGTGCGGGCTCGCGCTCGCGCTCGATGTGTTCGGCGCGAGCGGCGACGTCGCCGGCCGCTGGGCCGAGATCGGCGCCGGCGTCGGCTTTGCTCTGGGCGCAGCGGTGTCGTTCGCCGCGGCGCTGTTCCTCACTTCGCGCTGGCTCAAGGAGGTGGATGGCAGGCTGCGCACTCTCCTCACCATGAGCACGGTCACAGTGCTGCTGCTGGCGGCAGGCGCGCTCACCGGCGATCTGGCGCTTCCGGCGAACCCCGGCGGATGGCTCGGGCTCAGCCTGCTCATGCTTTTCTACGGCACCGCGTTCACTGCCTTGTTCGTGCTGCTGCCGCGCCTCGATGCGTTGAACAACTCGGCGGCGCTGAATTTCGAACCGATCGCGGTGCTGTTCCTCGCCTGGCCCATTCTCGGCCAGAGCGTCGCACCGCGGCAGATCGTGGGCGCGCTCATCGTGGTCGGGGCGGTGATCGCGCTCGGCACGGCGAA
>DAIRFM010000081.1:3995-7228 GCA_036795025.1 Burkholderiales bacterium
ACCCATCTGCTCGCCATTCGCCATGGCGAAACCGAATGGAACAGCCAGGGCCGCTTCCAGGGGCATCTCAACAGCGTGCTCAACCGGGAAGGCCGGGCGCAGGCCGAAGCCCTGGGCGAGCGCCTCGCCCAAGAGCGCTTCGATCTGCTGCTCTGCAGCGATCTGGGCCGGGCGCTGCAGACCGCGAGCGCGATTGCCATGCGCACCGGCCACGAGATCGTAGTCGAGCCGCGCCTGCGCGAACGGCGCATGGGAATTTTTCAGGGACTGACCACGGCCGAAGCGCAAGCGCGCTACCCGGAGGAATATGCCCGCTTCAGGACCCACGATCCCGATTACGTCATTCCCGATGGGGAAAGCATGCGCCAATTGTTCGAGCGCAGCGTCGCCTGTTTCACCGAGCTTGCCGAGCGCCATGCCGGACTGACGCTGGCAACAGTCACCCACGGCGGCGTGCTCGCGATGCTCTACCGCCACGCCAAGGCGATGCCTCTCGCGGCGCCACGCGACTTCCCTTTGCACAACACCGGCATCAATCGCTTCCGCCACCGGCTGGGCGCGTGGCAACTGGAGAGCTGGGGTGAGATCGGCCATCTCGAGCCGGTGCTGGACGACCCGCAAGCGGAGCGCAATCGCTGACGGCGCAGAGCGCAAGCATCGGCCGGCGATGCTAAAATCAAATCCTGCAAAGGGGATCGCCCTGCTGTCATTGCCGCGAGGCAAAGGAGCGCTATGCCGAACTACACCACCGAAGCCATCCGTACCGTCGCCTTAGTGGGCCATGGCGCGGCCGGCAAGACCACCCTGGCGGAAGCGCTGCTCGCACGGGCCGGCGCGATCAAGTCGCCCGGCAGCGTGGAGCGCGGCAATACCGTCTGCGACTACGATCCCCTGGAGAAATCCTATGGCCACTCGCTCGGCGCCGCGCTGGTCAATTTTGCCTGGCGTGACATCCACATTCACCTGATCGATACCCCCGGCTATCCCGATTTCGCCGGCCAGGCAATAGGCGCGCTCGCCGCGGTGGAGACCGCGGTCATCGTCATCAACGCCCAGACCGGCATCGAGTTCGCCACGCAGCGCATGATGAAATGGGCGCAGGCGCGCAAGCTTTGCTGCATGATCGTGGTCAACAAAATCGACGCCGACAACGTCGATTTGCCCGCGCTGCTCGCGGATATCCAGCGCGCCTTCGGCAAGGAATGCCTGCCGATCAATCTGCCCGCACATGCGGGCAAGGACATCGTCGACTGCTTCTTCACCCCGGAGGGCGAGTCCGATTTCTCCTCGGTCAAGGCAGCGCATGCGGCGCTGGTCGACCAGGTGGTGGAGGTCGATGAGGCGCTGATGGCCCTCTACCTCGAGCAGGGCGAGATCAGCGCCGAGCAGCTGCACGCGCCGTTCGAGAAAGCATTGCGCGAAAGGCACTTGATACCGGTGTGCTTCGTTTCGGCCAGAAACGGAACCGGCGTCACGGAGCTGCTCGACGTATTCGCGAAGCTCGCACCCAACCCCAAGGAGGGCAACGCGCCCCCCTTTCTCAAGGGTGAAGGCGCGGACGCGGTGGAGTTCCATGCCGAGCCCGACGCGGCGAAACACGTGCTCGCCCATGTGTTCAAGATCATCATCGACCCCTATGTCGGCAAGCTCGGCGTATTCCGCGTGCACCAAGGCACGGTAAAGCGCGATTCGCAGCTGTTTATCGGCGACAGCAACCGCCCGTTCAAGGTCGCGCACCTGTATCTGCTGCATGGCAAGGAATACGTCGAGACCGACGCGCTGGTGCCGGGCGACATCGGCGCGGTGGCGAAGGTGGAAGAGATCGAGTTCGATGCGGTCCTGCACGACTCGCATGACGAGGACCACATCCGTCTGCGACCGCTCGAGTTCCCCGCCCCCATGCATGGCCTCGCCGTCGAGCCGAAGAAGAAAGGCGACGAGCAGCGGCTGTTCGACGTGCTGCACAAACTGGAGCTGGAGGATCCTTGCTTTCGCATGGAACGCCATCCCAGCACCAATGAGACCGTGATTCGCGCGCTCGGCGATCTGCACCTGCGGACCAAGCTGGAGAAGCTGACCCAACAGTACAAGCTGGACTTGGTCACGAAGCCGCCGCGCATTCCCTACCGTGAGACCATCAGCCGCAAGGCCGAGGGCCACTGCCGCCACAAGAAGCAGACCGGCGGCGCCGGACAGTTTGGCGAGGTGTTCCTCAAAATCGAGCCGCTGCCGCGCGGCGCGGGCTACGAGTTCGTCGACCAGGTAAAAGGCGGCGTGATTCCGAGCGTGTTCATCCCGGCGGTGGAAAAAGGCGTGCGCATGGCGCTCGATGCGGGCGTGATCGCAGGCTACCCGGTCGAGGATCTGCGCGTCATCGTGTATGACGGCAAGAGCCACCCGGTGGATTCGAAGGAAGTGGCTTTCGTGTCCGCCGCCCGCAAGGCGGTGATCGACGCGTTCGCCAAGGCCGGACCGATTTTGCTCGAGCCGATAGTCGACATCGATATCGATGCGCCGGAAGCATACGTCGGCGATATGACTGCCGAAATCGCTTCCAAACGCGGCCAGATCACCGGCACGCAGCAGCGCTCGGCCGATATCATCAGCACCACGGGTCAGGTGCCGCTGGCGGAACTAACCGACTTCCAGAACCGGCTGCGCTCGCTCACCGGCGGACAGGGTACCTACTCGCTCGAGTTCAGCCATTATGCTCAGGTGCCGGCGCAGACGCAGCAGCAGCTCATGTCGCAGCACAAGGCGGCGCGTGAAGAGGAATAGAAGCGGCGCCCCCGCCGCGGCCTGTAGGAGGGGCGCCCTCGCCCCGACCTGTGCCAAAATCCAAGACCGATCGGCCCGAGGGCGGGCCTCATACAGCGTTAACCCGCAAGCGGTGTGAACTACTTCACGTCTGCCCGCAAATTTTCCCGCAAACTTCGTATCCAAATGTAAAGACTGCAACTCTTCGTAATATCCTTGGACTTGGCGGTCCGGCTTGAGTTTAATCAAGGCATGGAAGTCCATTTTTATACGAGGAGATTGCCATGGAAACGTTGCTGCTGGTTCTGATCGTACTGCTGTCCGTCGCGACCTGCGCGCTCGCGGCATATTGGCTTTACCGCGCCACCCAAGAGCGCAAGCAAAATATCGGGCCGCGGCAGATCGCGCCGGATATTGCGCGCCGCCCTATCAGAAACGACGCCTGGGATCGCGCGGTGCGGGCCGCCCGCAACAGA
>DAIRFM010000329.1:0-2545 GCA_036795025.1 Burkholderiales bacterium
AGATACGCCGGGTCGAGCAGCTCCGCATTGCGTACCGTCATGGTCCTGGGATCGGACACATAGCGGTAGACGTCGGCGAACGCGACTTTCATCGCCTCGATCTGCAGGTGCATACTGTCGGCCGAATCGACCGGGTAGCTCGCCACATCGAAGTGCTGCAGGATGCCCAGCGCCATCAGCGCGGCAATGCCCTGGCCGTTCGGCGGCAGTTCGTGCAGGGTATAGCCGCGGTAATCCTGCGCCAGCGGCTCGACCCAGTCCGAAGTGTGCGCGGCGAAATCGGCCGCAGTCATCAGCGCCCCATGCTGCTTCGCGTGAGCCGCTATTTTTTGCGCGATCTCGCCGCGGTAATAGGCTTCGCCGCGGGTTTGCGCGATCAGTTCCAGCGTCTTCGCCTGATCGGGGAAGCTGAATTTCTCGCCCGGCAGCGGCGCGCGGCCGCGGGGCATGAACGCTTCCTTGAAGCCGGGTTGCACCTGCAACTCCGCCGCCTGGTTCGCCCATTGCTTGGCGATGGTGGGCGAGACCATGTAGCCGTCGCGGGCGTAGCCGATGGCCGGCTCGAACAGCTCGGCGAAAGGCAGTTTGCCGAAGCGTTCCGACAGCGTCACCCAGGCCGAGACGCAACCGGGCACGCTCACCGTGTTCCAGCCGCGCTGCGGCATGGTCTTGTGGTCCTTGAACAATTCCGGCGTCCAGGCGGCGGGCGAACGGCCCGAGGCGTTGAAGCCGTGCAGCTTTTTTCCGTCCCAGACGATGGCGAAAGCGTCGCTGCCGATGCCGTTCGAAACCGGCTCCAGCACCGTCAGCGCTATGGCGGTAGCCAGCGCCGCATCCATGGCGCTGCCGCCCTTTTGCAGCATGCGCAACCCGGCCTGCGCCGCGAGCGGCTGCGCCGTCGCCACTACATTGCGGGCGAGGATGGGCTTGCGGTAGGAGGCGTACGGAAACTGCCAGTCGAAGGCGGACATGCAGAACATCCTTTAGTAGTTTGTGGGTGAAACGTTGACGGGATTATATACGGCGTCTTAAGTCTTAAGTAACTGTCGCAAGTCACCAGCGGACTTGCGCGCTGCGCGCGCCAACCGTGTTTTCTGTACGGATGAAAAGCGCATCCGTACAGAAAACACGGTTATGGTTAACACCAAACGCGGCGTGGGGGTTTTATACAAGATCGTCGATTGCGCACGGATGTGCTTTTCATCCGTGCGCAATCGGTGATCCGCGCAGACGGCTTCTCGTCCGCGCAACTACACAATTTTGCGAGATGGAAGTTTCCGGAACAAGCGAAGCTGTTTGCTTCCCGCTTGTTCGGGTTGGGAGTTTCAACACCGGGCTTGATGTCTTAAATCTTCGCCGCCGCGGCGAGCGCCTGATCCAGGTCCCAGAGGATATCGTCGATTTCCTCCAGCCCGACCGAGATGCGGACCATGTCGGGCGAAACGCCGGCCGTGAGCTGCTCTTCCTCGGACAGCTGGCGGTGGGTGGTCGAGGCCGGGTGGATCACCAGCGTGCGCGCGTCGCCGACGTTGGCGAGGTGGCTCATGAACTGCGCCGCATCGATGAAGGCTTCGCCTGCCCTGGCGCCGCCCTTGACGCCGAAGGTCATGATTCCGGCGCAGCCCCGGGGCAGGTATTTTTTGGCGAGCGCGTGGTAGCGGCTGGAAGCGAGGCCGGGGTAGTTCACCCAGCTCACCTGCGCGTGCGATTCGAGGAACTGCGCCACCTTGAGCGCGTTGTCGCAATGCGCCTTCATGCGCAGGTGCAGGGTCTCCAGGCCCTGCAGCAGCATCCAGGCGTTGAACGGCGACAGCGCCGGGCCGAAGGTTCGGAGCGTCTCCATGCGCGCCTTCATGGTGTAGCCGAAATCGCCGAAGGTCTCGTAGAAGCGCACGCCGTGATAGCCGCGCGAGGGCTCGGTCATGCCGGGGAAATTGCCGTTGTCCCAGGGGAATTTTCCCGACTCGACGATCACCCCGCCCATGGTGGTGCCGTGCCCGCCGATGTACTTGGTCGCCGAGTGCACCACGATGTCGGCGCCGAACTCGAACGGGCGGCAAAGATACGGGGACGCGAAGGTGTTGTCGACGATCAGCGGAATGCCGGCCTCGTGCGCGATGTTCGCCACCGCCTCGATGTCGAGCACGTTGATCAGCGGGTTGCCCATGGTCTCGGCGTACACCACCTTGGTCTTCTTCGTGATCGCGCGCCGGAAATTCTCCGGCTCGTCGGGATTGACGAAGGTGGTGTTGATGCCGAGCTTGCGGAAATTCACCTCGAACAGGGCGTAAGTGCCGCCGTACAGCGTCGACGCCGATACGATCTCGTCGCCCTGCTCGCACAGCGTGAGCAGCGCCGTCATTTCCGCCGCCTGGCCGGTGGCGAGCGCCAGCGCCGCGCGCCCGCCCTCGAGCGCCGCCATGCGCTCTTCGAACACCGCCGTGGTCGGATTCGAGATGCGCGTGTAGACGTTGCCGAAGGTCTGCAGGTTGAACAGGCTCGCCGCGTGCTCGGCCGAATCGAACACATAGGAGGTGGTCTGATA
>DAIRFM010000082.1:0-7186 GCA_036795025.1 Burkholderiales bacterium
GCGCTTCCAGGTTGCTGTGAACGTCGGCAAGCAGCGCGATAACCAACCCGGCCCCCTTGTTCTGACCATTTTTAATGGTCAATGATGCGATCATAGCAGGACAGGACTGGCGAACGCAGGCCTCGGGCTCCGTAAAGCGCAACAGCTGTCCGAGGCGTCGAAACCCGCGCGAACAAACCGCCTGGCCGCTATGGCTGGGGCGGCGCAGGTATAATGTCCGCTAAAAAGCGGTGCCCATCCAGCGTATGCGCAAAGCACCTGCCCGCCCAACCGCTCATTCTGGAATGGATCATGAACGAAAACACTTCCTACCTCACCGTTCACGCTGCGCCGCTTAAAGCGGTGACGCGCGCGATCATTGGCCGCACCGGTTCAAGCGAGCGCGAAGCCGGCCTGGTGGCAGACCAGCTGGTCGAGGCGAACCTCACCGGGCACGACTCGCACGGCGTGGGCATGCTGCCGCGCTATGTGGAGGTGTTCCGCCTCGGCCGGCTCAAGGTGAACCAGCACGTCAGCGTGGTGCTCGACGGCGGCGCGCTGCTGACCCTCGACGGCAACATGGGTTATGGCCAGGTGATGGCGTATGAGGCGATGCAGATGGGCATCGAGCGCGCCACAGAGCACGGCGCGGCGGTGGTCGGCCTGTCCAATAGCCATCACATCGGCCGCATCGGCCACTGGGCCGAGCAATGCATCGCCGCCGGCATGGTTTCGATGCATTACGTCAATGTCATTTCCCAGCCGGTGGTGGCGCCTTTCGGCGGGCGCGACGCGCGCTTCGTCACCAATCCGTTTTGCGTCGGCATCCCGCGGCCGGGTGACGAGCCCATCTTGCTTGATTTCGCCACCAGCCGCATCGCCATGGGCAAGGTGCGCGTCGCGATGAACAAGGGGGTGGAGTTAGGCGCCAACACTCTGCTCGACCATCAGGGCGAAGCGACGCGGGACCCGCGGGTCATGTTTCGGCAGCCGTTCGGCGCGATCCTGCCGTTCGGCGAGCACAAGGGCTACAGCCTGGCGGTGGTATGCGAACTGCTCGGCGGCGCGTTGAGCGGCGGGCGCACCCTGCATGAGCGCTCTCCCGGGCGGGAGATCATCAACAACATGTTCTCGATCATCATCGATCCGCAGCGCCTCGGCACGGCCGCCAACCTCTCGGCGGAAACCGCGGAGTTCGCGGCCTGGGTGAAGGAGTCGCCGCTGGCGCAGGGCGTGGACCGGATCAAGCTGCCGGGGGAGCCGGAGCAGGACCACCGGCGCGAGCGCGGCGCCAAGGGGATTCCCATCGATCCTACCACCTGGACCGAGATCATCGGCGCGGCCGGGCTCCTCGGGCTGACGCAGAGCGAAGTCGAACAGCTGGCGGGGCTGGACTGACGCCGACCTGAGCGCGGCGCCACGCGCGGGGCTCAGGTATGGACTTCGAGCGAGCGGCTTCCCCTTCAAGCAACAACTTTGCTCGCTCCTGGCCTCACTGGGGAAATGTCAGGCCGGAGGTGGAACGGGGATCTTCACCTTCACCATTGCCTTGCGCATTTTGCGCTTGAGCTGGTGTATCTGGTCCATGGCCGCCTTCAGCGCCTTGCGATCCCGCGCAGCCAGCGCCTCGTCGCGTTTCTTTTGCCAATCCTTGATCATGGCTTTGGTCGCGGCCTTGTCTATGCCCTTTATTTCGTGATGTGCGTGCATGTCGATGCCGAGCGCCTTGCACAGGCCCACGAGCAGGTGGTCCTTGTTCAGCTGCGTGTAGCCCTGCACCGCTTCGTGGGTGATGCCGGCGGCAATCTCGCGCAGCTCGGCCAGGGGCTTGTGCTTCAGTTCCTCGTAGGTATGTGTCATGGATTCTCCTTCGGAGTATTCGAAACAGGCAGGGGTCAATTAAAGCACAGGACCGGGGCGCCCGGGTAGGTTCCCGGCGGCGGTCTGTGTCGCTATATCGGGCAAGACTCAATGCTAGAATGTTTTCGAGCTTGCGTTTGCAGGCCGGCAAGCGCCTACCCGCAAGGGTGAATCGGTGTGTGCGGCCCACCCCGGGCGGCGGCGCGCCTACGCCGCTGTTTAACAGGAGTCGATCATCCCCGATCCCTTGAAGCGCGTCCAGCGCTTGCGCTGGACCGCCTTTGCCCTGGGGGCAATGGCTTTCGTGCTGGCGTTCTTTCACCGCCTCGCTCCGGGCGCGATAGCGGGCGAATTGCAGCAGGCATTCGGCACCTCCAGCGCGTCCCTGGGCCTGTTGGCGGCGACTTATTTTTACGTCTACTTCGCGATGCAGGTGCCCTCGGGCATCCTCGCCGACACGCTCGGGCCGCGCCGGCTGTTCACTGCCGGGGCGCTGGTGGCAGGAGCGGGGTCCGTTCTGTTCGGCCTGGCGCCGGATTTAGGCCTCGCCATGCTCGGGCGCTTCCTGGTCGGGCTGGGCGTGTCGGTGGCGTTCATCTCGGTGCTGAAACTGAATGCGGCCTGGTTCCGCGAGCGCCAGTTCGCGACCATGACCGGGCTGCTGATGTTGATCGGCAACATGGGCGGGTTGCTGTCGGCCGCGCCGCTGGCCTGGGTCGTTGCGCAGACCTCGTGGCGCCACGTTTTTCTCGCCACCGGCGCGATATCGATATTGCTCGCCGTTTTGACCTGGCTGTTCCTGCGCGACAATCCGCGCGAGCTGGGGCTGCCGTCGATGCAGCAGTTGGAAGGCAAGCCCGAGTACCCGGCGGCGAACGGGAACTGGCGCGAGGCGCTGAAGACGGTGCTCGCCAATCCCCGCACCTGGCCCGGATTCCTGACGCACTTCGGCCAGATCGGCGGCTATCTCTCCTGGGGCGGGCTGTGGGCCATTCCCTATCTGCACGAGGCGCACGGCATGACGCGGCAGCTCGCCGCCTGGCACACGAGCCTGATGATCGTGTGCTTTGCCCTGGCCTCGCTCGCCGTGGGTGCCCTGTCCGACCGCATCGGCCGGCGCACGCCGCTGATGCGCGTGCTCGGAGGCGTCTATGTGCTGTGCTGGCTGCCCCTGCTCTGGGGCGGACCGCTGCCGCTCGCGGCTACGCTGGCGTTGTTCGCGCTCATGGGGACCTCGATCTCCGGGACCACGCTGGTCTGGGCTTGCGCCAAGGAGGTCAACCCGCCGGCGTTCTCCGGCACCTCCACCAGCGTGGTCAATACCGGCGGCTTTCTTGGCCCCGCCCTGTTGCAGCCGGTGGTAGGCTTGGTGCTGGATCTCTCCAGCCGCGGCGCGGCGCACAGCACGGATGACTGGCGCCGGGCCCTTGCGGTACTCTTCGTCTTTGCGCTGTTCGGCTGGCTGTGCACTTTCATGATCACGGAAACGCGCTGCCGCAATATTTATCGGGAGCAAGCATGAGCGAGTCCGGGTGCAGCGCCAGGGCTCACGAAGGTGATTCCACCGCAAGGGGTGACTAAGTCGAAATGAGCGATCAGGCCATTATCTTGTTCGCCCACGGCGCGCGCGACCCGGAATGGGCGGCGCCGTTCGGCCTCATTCAACAGCAGCTGCAGGCGGCGCGGCCGGATGTTCTGGTCCTGGTCGCGTTCCAGGAGTTCATGGCACCCTCGCTGGATGCGGCAGTGGCGCAGTCGGCGGCGCAGGGCGCGCAGCGCATCGTTCTGGTGCCGCTGTTCATGGCGCAGGGTGGCCATCTGAAGCGCGACTTGCCGCTGCTGGTGGAGCAGGTACGTCGGCGACACCCGCAACTGGAACTGCAAGTCCTGCCCGCTATCGGCGATGCGCCCGAGATCCTGCAGGCCATCGCCGACTGGGTGTTGCGTACGGCTTCTGCCTAGCAGCGCCGTCCCGGAGCCGCCTGTTGAAGAAGACTACCTTTCCCACGCCGCAGGACGCCGAAGCTGCGTTCTACGAGGCGCTCGAGCGCGCCGATCTCGACGCCATGATGGAAGTCTGGTCCGACGACGACGAGGTGAGCTGCATCCATCCCGGCGGTCCGCGCCTCACGGGTTATGAACAGGTGCGCGAAAACTGGGCGCAGATTTTCAAGTCCGGGCAACGCCTGCAGGTGCACTTGAGCGATCAAGTCATCGTCTCCGGCATGATGTTTTCCGTCCATAGCCTGCACGAGAACATACTGGTGCGCGGCGAGGGCGGGATGGCGGGCGCGCGCAGCGTGGTGGTCGCAACCAATGTGTTCCTGCGCGCAGGCGGCGGCTGGCGCATGGTGCTGCACCACGGTTCGCCCGTGCCCGCGCCGGCTGTCCGCCGCGACATTCCGGTGGAAGCGCCCAAAGTACTGCATTGATCTTGCCGCCCGAGGCCTACCAGGCGCCGCGTTGGCTGCGCGCTTATCATTCCGGATTTTCCTCTGCGTCCTCCGCGTCCTCCGCGGTAAAATGGCGGTCCTCCGTCCGGCAAGACTGCAAGCCCCTATGACCTCCGTTCCCGCAGAGATTTTCAAGGCCTACGACATCCGCGGCATCGTCGGGCGCACGCTCACCCCGGAAATCGTCACCGCCATAGGACAGGCGATCGGCTCGGAGGCGCGCGCGCGCGCGCAAACGGCGGTGGCCATCGGCCGCGACGGCAGGCTGTCCGGCCCCGAGCTGTGTGGCGCGCTGGCGCAGGGGCTGCGCACCGCCGGCGTCGACGTCATCGACATCGGCATGGCCGCCACGCCCATGGGCTATTTCGCCGCGCATCACCTGGGCTGCGGCAGCGTGGTCATGGTCACGGGCAGCCATAACCCACCCGATTACAACGGCCTGAAAATGGTGCTCGGCGGAGTTACGCTGGCGGGCGAAGACATTCAGCGCCTGCGCCTTCGCATCGAAGGCGGCGATCTGGCGCAGGGCGCGGGCAAATACTCGACTGCCGACGTGCGCGAAGCGTATCTGGCGCGCATTGCGTCCGACGCCAGGCTGTCGCGGCGCATGAAAATCGTCATCGACTGCGGCAACGGCGTGGCCGGCGCAACCGCGCCCGAGCTGTTCCGCCGCCTGGGGTGCGACGTGACGCCGCTCTATTGCGACGTCGACGGCACCTTTCCCAACCACCATCCCGATCCGTCCAAGCCGGAGAACCTGCAGGACGTGATCGCGGCGCTCGGCAGCTCGGACGCGGAGCTGGGCCTGGCTTTCGACGGCGACGGCGACCGCCTCGGCGTGGTCACCAAGCGCGGCAACATCATCTATCCCGACCGCCAGTTGATGCTGTTTGCGGACGACGTGCTCAAGCGCAACCCGGGCGCGGAGATCATCTACGACGTCAAATGCACGCGCCGGCTCGCCTCCTGGATTGCCGAGCGCGGCGGCAAGCCGGTGATGTGGAAGACCGGGCATTCGCTGGTCAAGGCGAAGATGAAGGAGCGCCATTCGCCCCTGGCGGGGGAGATGAGCGGACACATTTTCTTCGGCGAGCGCTGGTACGGCTTCGACGACGCGCAGTACGTGGGCGCGCGGCTGCTGGAAATACTCAGCCGTTCTGCCGACGCGGACGCGGTGCTCGATGCGCTGCCCGACTCGATCAACACGCCCGAGCTCAACTGGAAGCTGGCCGAAGGCGAGCCGCACCGGCTGATCGAGGGGCTGCAGCAAAGCGCGCGCTTTCCCGGCGCGCGCGAAATCATCAAGCTCGACGGCCTGCGCGTGGAATACGCCGACGGCTTCGGCCTGGCGCGCGCCTCCAACACCACGCCGGTGATCGTGCTGCGCTTCGAGGGCGACACGCAGGCTGCGATCGCGCGCATCCAGGCCGAATTTCGCGCAGTGCTGCAGGCGGCCAAGCCCGGCGCGCAACTGCCGTTCTGAAGGGAATCTCCAAGAATTGTCATTCTGAGGCCGCAGGCCGAAGAATCTGCTTTTTGCCCTGTCTTGGGTCAAATCAAGGATGCGATCAATGGCACGCGTTCCGTATATCGAAGAAAAAGACCACCCCGAGCTCGCGCCGCTGGTCGCGCGCATCAAGGCCGAGCGCGGCAAGGTGGTCGACCTGTACAAGGTGCTGCTCCACAGCCCGGCGATAATGGAGGGCTGGCTGAGTTTTTTCACCGCGATCCGCCAGAAGACGAAGCTCGGCGGGCGCTATCGCGAGCTCGCCATCATGCGCGTGGCCATCCTCAACGGCGCCGATTACGAGTACCAGGCGCACCTGCCGTTTGCGCTGAAGGAAGGTGCCACCGCGGAGCAGATCGCCGCGCTCAGGGCGTGGCAGGTGTCGTCCTCGTTCGACGCGGCCGAGCGCGCGGTGCTCGCCTACACCGACACCATGACCAAAGAGATCCAGGTTCCCGACGAGCTGTTTGCCGAAGTGCGCAAGCATTTCGATACACAAGACCTGGTGGAATTGACCGCCACCGTCGCCGGCTACAACCTGGTGTCGCGGTTCCTCGAGGCGATGCAGGTCGGCCACCAAACCTGACTCCGGATCGGCTACTTGACCTCGTAGGCGGTGATGATCACCGCATCGGCGCGTCTTTCGCCCACTGCAACCGCGATAATGCCGTTCAGCCAGGCATATTCGGGTGCGCCGGTCTCGAACACCGGCGTGGTGCGGAAATAGTATTCACTGGGATCGACCTTGTCGCCCGCGCTGAGTCTCGCGATCACGCCCGGCGGACCATGGCGCAAGCCCCAATTGGTAATGTAAATCAGCGCGCCGTCATCGGTCTCCAGGGTATATCTGGCATCCACCTCGACGATGCCATCGCTCCGAACAATTTGCCAGTCGGCTCCGCCCGACAATATGCGACCGGATAATCGTGGCCCCGAGAACGCCCCTCCCATGATGTTGATGACCCGTCTTAGGCCATGGGGCGTTTTGCCGACATCCAGGGGCGCCGCGATTTCTATTCTCGATGTGTACAGCAGCTGCAGGGTGGGTGTCACCGAAACTGTTGGCAGGGTCTCATTTTTCATGCTTCACCTCTCCGCGCCAGGTGAGGCAGGCAGCGGCTTGAGTATTTGCTGAACTGACGCGAGCATGTTCATCTTGTGCCTCCGTTATGAGTGCTGGTTGGTGGTGCCCGGTGTCCTGCCGGAGCCCGGGTCCGGCGAATTCATTTCACTACCGCAGCAGCAGCTTCACGACCGCTGCATAATCCAGGACCAGCGACGCGATGTCGGTTAAAAACAGAACGACGCACCATACGCCAAACGGCGACCACCCGAGGAGGGAGTTCCGCCGGGAGAAAAGATAGATCAGAAGCGGAGTCCAGAACAC
>DAIRFM010000330.1:0-2532 GCA_036795025.1 Burkholderiales bacterium
GTATTGATCTCGCCGTTGTGGGCGATCAGGCGGAACGGATGCGCCAGGTCCCAGGTGGGGAAGGTGTTGGTGGAGAAACGCTGGTGCACCAGCGCCAGCGCCGACACCAGGCGCGGGTCCCGCAGATCCTTGTAGTACTTGCCCACCTGGTCGGCAAGCAGCAAGCCTTTGTACACCAGCGTGCGCGCCGACATCGACGGCACATAGAACTCCTTGCCGTGCTTGAGCCGGAGCGCCTGAATCGCGTGGCCCGACGATTTGCGGATGATGTAGAGCTTGCGTTCGAGCGCGTCGGTCACCGTCACCTCGCCGCCGCGGCCGATGAACACCTGACGGATCACCGGTTCTATCCTTTTCCCCGATTCCCCCAGCCCCGAGTTGTCGCGCGGCACGTCGCGCCAGCCGAGCAATACCTGCTGCTCGTCCTTGATCGCGCGTTCGATTTCGTATTCGCAGGCGAGGCGCGAAGCCGGTTCCTGCGGCAGGAACACCATGCCTACGCCGTATTCGCCCACCGGCGGAAGCTGCACGCCCTGCCCGGCCATTTCCTCGCGCAGGAACCGATCCGGGATCTGGATCAGGATCCCGGCGCCGTCGCTCGCCAGCGGGTCGGCGCCGACCGCGCCGCGATGGGCGAGGTTCTTGAGAATGAGCAGCCCTTGATCGATGATGGTGTGGCTCCTGGCGCCTTTGATGTTGGCGACAAAGCCGACGCCACAGGCGTCATGTTCATTGGCGGGGTCGTACAACCCTTGTGCCGCAGGACGAATAAGGGGTAGGGCCGGATCGGTCACGCTCGCACCTCTGGCTGCAAATTGGCTTCGGACGGTCGTGGACCAGCCTACGACTTTTTCCGGCCGAACTGATGATTCTACCTGCGGATCGCTGTCACTTCAAGCGCTTAGGGCGTCGCTGCAGAGCAGCATTTGCGGCGAACGCCAGACTCAGGCGGCGGCGGAAAAAGCCAGGGCTTGCTGCAGCGGGCCGTCTGGCACGTCGGCGCGGATCGAGGCGGCGCCGATTCCCTCCAGCAGGACGAAGCGCAGCTTGCCGCCCTCGGCCTTCTTGTCCACCCCCATCAGCTCCAGCAGGCGTGCGGGGGCGATGTCGGGCGGGGCGGTCGGCAACCTGGCGCGCTTGAGCAGGGCGATGATGCGCTCTGCCTCGGCCTGCGCGATGAGGTCCATGCGGCGCGACAGATCCGCAGCCATGACCATCCCCGCCGCCACCGCCTCTCCGTGCAGCCACTTGCCGTAACCCAGGCCGGACTCGATGGCATGGCCGAAGGTATGGCCGAAATTGAGCAGGGCGCGCACGCCGGTCTCGCGCTCATCCTCGGCCACCACGGCGGCCTTGATCTCGCAGCAGCGGCGCACCGCGTGCGCCAGGGCCTCCTGGTCGCAGGCGAGCAGCTTCTCCATGTTCTGTTCCAGCCAGGCGAAGAACGCGCCGTCGCGGATGAGACCGTGCTTGATGACTTCCGCCATGCCGGCGGAGAGTTCGCGCGGGGGCAGCGATGCCAGTACCGCGGTATCGGCCAGCACCAGGCGCGGCTGGTAGAACGCGCCGATCATGTTCTTGCCGAGCGGGTGATTGATGCCGGTCTTGCCGCCGATGGAAGAGTCTACCTGGGCGAGCAGCGTCGTTGGCACCTGGATGAAGGGTATGCCGCGCATGTAGGTCGCGGCGGCAAAGCCGGCCAGATCGCCGATAACGCCCCCGCCCAGGGCGATGAGCGTGGTCTTGCGGTCGCAGCGGCGCTCGAGCAGCGCGTCATAGATGCGGTTGAGGGTGGCCCAGTCCTTGTAGCGCTCGCCGTCCTCGAGCACGATACTTATTACGTCTACCCCTCCGGCCCGCAAGGCTTCCGCCAGTTGTTGCAGATACAAGGCCGCAACCGTGGTGTTGGTGACAATGGCGACCTTGGGCAGGTCCAGGTGCGGCAGGATCAGCCCGGCGCTGGAAAGCAAATGCTCGCCGATGTGGATGGCGTAGGCGCGCTCGCCCAGCTCTACGCGGAGAGTTTGCATCGTTCCCGCAATTGGGGGAGCAGCTGGAGGAGGAGGGTGCGCGCGCTTTGGCGGCCGGTATCGACGACGATGTCCGCGATTTCACGGTACAGCGGATCGCGCTGCCGGTAGAGGCTATGCAGTTTTTCCATCGGGTCGGTGTCCTGCAGCAGGGGCCGCGACTTGTCGTGACGGGTGCGGTTCCACAGATCCTTGGGCTGGCCGTGCAGATACACGACCACGCCGCGGCGGGCGAGGTGAGCGCGGTTTTCGGCATCGAGCACCGCGCCGCCGCCGGTCGCGAGCACCACGTTGGAGAGCTGCGTCAGCTGGTCCACGACTTGCGCCTCGCGCGCGCGAAAACCGGCCTCGCCTTCGATCTCGAATATGAGCGCGATTTTCACGCCGGTACGGCGTTCGATCTCCTGGTCGGTATCGTGGAAGGTCTTGCCCAGCTCGGCGGCGAGTTGCCTGCCCACCGTAGTCTTTCCCGCCCCCATCAGGCCGACGAGAAATATGTTAT
>DAIRFM010000331.1:0-2521 GCA_036795025.1 Burkholderiales bacterium
TTGCCCACGAGTTGCGTGGTCAGGAACAGGCCGGTGACATTGAGGTCCATCACTTTCTGCCACGCCTCCAGCGGATGGTCCTCGGCGGGCGCGCCCCAGGTGGTGCCGGCGTTGTTGACCAGGATATCGATTTGCCCGTAGTGTTCCATGATTTTTTCGATCACCGGCCGGATGCTGGCGGCCTTGCTGTGGTCGCAGGACAGGGTGAAGGCTTCCACATGCATGCGCTCGAGATGCTCCTTGGCTTGCGCCAGTTCGCCCGCCTTGCGCGCGGTGAGGGCGAGCTTGGCGCCCATTTCGCCCAGGGCTTCAGCGATCTGCAGTCCCAGGCCGCGCGAGCCGCCGGTGACCAGCGCCACTTTGCCGGTCAGATCCATCAGTTTTTTTACGCTCATCATTTCACCTCAAGAAAAAATTTTACCGCCAAGGACGCGAAGGAAAACCATAAGAAAGCTGTTGCTTTGCGGCCTTGGCGTTCTTGGCGCTCAAAACCACTCGTCGCGCATCTCGAGACAGGTCGGATCGAGTCTGCGCAGGAGTTCGTTCTGCGCCGCCGTCTTGGGTAGCTCGTAGCGGAAGAAATACTGGCAGGCCTGCAGCTTGCCTTGATAGAAATCCGCATCGGCTCCCTGTGCCGTTGCGCGCGCGCGCTGTGCGAGCGCGGCCTGGCGCAGCCAGACCCACGCGATCACCACATGTCCCAGCATTTCCAGATAGACCGAGGCGTTGGCCAGCATCAGATTGGGGTCGCGCCCGGACAACAGCTGGCGGGTGGTAATGCCGGCCTGCGCCATGGCTGCATTCAGCGCCTCGCCGAATTGGTGCAGCAGCTTGGACTCGCTTGCCTGCGCCTCGGCCGCGGTCTCGCCCATCCTCGCGAGCAGCAGCTCGAACGCGCGGCCTCGTTCCATGCCGACCTTGCGCCCCAGCAGGTCCATCGCCTGGATGCCGTGCGTGCCTTCGTGGATCGGATTGAGGCGGTTGTCGCGGTAGAACTGCTCGACCTTGTAGTCGCGCGTGTAGCCGTAGCCGCCGTGCACCTGGATGGCGAGGCTGTTTGCCTCCAGGCACCATTGTGACGGCCAGCTCTTCGCGATCGGCGTGAGTATGTCCAGCAACAGGCCCGCTTCCTCGCGCGCGGCCTTGCTCTCTCCGGTTTTCTGCTCGTCCACCAGGCGCGCGCAGTACAGGCACAGCGCCAGGCCGCCCTCGACGTAGGATTTCTGCGCCAGCAGCATGCGGCGCACGTCGGCGTGTTCGATGATCGGCACCTGCGGCGAAGTCGGGTCCTTTGCGCCCGGATGCCGCCCCTGCGGCCGGCTGCGCGCGTAGTCCAGGGCATGCAGATAGCCGGTGTAGCCCAGCAACACCGCGCCCATGCCGACGCCGATCCTGGCCTCGTTCATCATGTGGAACATGCAGGCGAGGCCGCGGTTCGGTTCGCCCACCAGATAGCCTACGGCGCCGGCGCTGCCGCCGGGTTTGAACTTGCCTTCGCCGAAGTTGAGCAGCGTGTTGGTGATGCCGCGGTAGCCCATCTTGTGATTCAGGCCGGCAAGCGCCACGTCGTTGCGCTCGCCGAGCGAGCCGTCGGCGTTCACCAGCTTCTTCGGCACGATGAACAGCGATATTCCCTTCACTCCGGGGGGGGCGCCGGGGATTTTCGCCAGCACCAGGTGGACGATGTTCTCCGATAACTCGTGTTCGCCGGCGGAGATCCACATCTTGTTGCCGAACAGGCGGTAGTTGCCGTCGGGTTGCGGCTCGGCGCGGGTCTTGATGTCGGCGAGCGAAGATCCTGCCTGGGGTTCCGACAGGCACATGGTGCCGAAAAACCGTCCTTCCATCATCGGCCGCACGTAGGTGTCGATCTGCTCCTTCGAGCCGTGCGCGAGCAGCAGGTTGGCATTGCCGATGGTGAGGAAGGGATAGCCGGCGGTGGCGACGTTCGCGCCCTTGAACCAGGCGAAGCAGGCCGCGTTGACCACCGCGGGCAACTGCATGCCGCCGAGATCGTAGTCCTGCCCGGCCGCCATCAGACCGGCCTGGCAGAACGCATCCAGCGCCTGCTTGACCTCGGGAATGATGCGTACCCTCTCGCTGCCGTCCTCATCGATGAAGACGCGGGGCTCGTTCTGGTCGTTCTTCTTGTAATGCGGCTCGAACAACTCAGTTGCCATGCGCTCGCAGGTGTCGAGCGCGGCGTCGAAGGTCTCGCGTGAATGGTCGGCGTAGCGCGGCCGGCCGGTCAGAGCGCCGACTTCGAGCAGTTCGTACAGGACGAACTCGAGGTCGCGGCGGGAGAGGATCTTGGATTGCATGGGAGGTGGGTCAGCAGGGCCACACGGCGCTATTCGATGACCGCGACTACTTCGCCCTCGCCTACCACCTCACCTTCCTTGAAGTAGATCTCGATCACGGTGCCCGCGCGCGGGGCGGTCACCGGGATTTCCATTTTCATCGACTCGAGGATGAGCACCGTATCGTCCTGCGCCACCTTGGTGCCGGCAGCAGCTTCGAT
>DAIRFM010000083.1:0-3301 GCA_036795025.1 Burkholderiales bacterium
TCTGCTTGTGCGTCATGCCGGGGGCATGCTGCGTGGACAGCACCACGGTGTCGATCATATCCGCTTTGCCGTCGACGTAGCGAATCGTGACCTGCGATTTGGCGTCGGGGCGCAGCCAGGGCATGCGCCCGTCGCGCCGCAATTCGGACTGGCGCTCGACCAGCCGGTGCGCAAGGTAGATCGGCAGCGGCATCAGTTGCGGGGTTTCGTCGCAGGCGTAACCGAACATCAGGCCTTGGTCGCCTGCGCCCTGATCAAGGTCGAGGCCCTTGCCTTCGTCCACCCCCTGGGCGATGTCCTTGGACTGCTCGCCGTAGGCCACGATCACCGTGCAGGTGTGCGTGTCGAAACCGATCGCCGGATCGTCGTAACCGATGCGCTTGATGGTCCTGCGCGCAACTTCGTTGAAGTTGACCCGCGCGCCGGTGGTGATTTCGCCGGCGAGCACCACCAGATTGTCTTTGACCAGCGTCTCGGCCGCGACTCGGGAGGTCTTGTCCTGCGCTAGAATAGCGTCCAGAACCGCATCGGAAATCTGATCGGCGACTTTGTCCGGATGGCCCTCGGAGACCGATTCCGAGGTGAACAGGTAAGAACTCATCGTTGGGTTCTAATGGATTGAAAAAGGGTCGTAAGGATAGCATGTCTTGAGTCAATCCAAAAGTGACGCGGCGTGTTTCTATTAGGTCTCGCGCGTGGGCTTGCCGCCTTGCCGCTTTCCGCGCTGCACCGTCTGGGTGCGCTCTTCGGAAGGATGGTCTATCTCGTTTCGCCCCGCTACCGGCATTATTTTCGCGCCAACCTGCGCGCCGCCGGCTACGCCGATGGCGCGCTGCTCAACCGGGCGGTCGCCGAGGCCGGCAAGGGATTGCTGGAACTGCCCGCAATCTGGCTGCGGCCGCATGAAACGGTGGCAGGCTGGGTGGTGCAGGTCACGGGCTGGGATCTGGTCGAGGCGGCGCTGCAGCGCCGCCTCGGCATCGTCTTTCTTACGCCGCACCTGGGCTGCTTCGAAATCACCGCACAGTACTACGCCTACCGCGCACCCGCCAACGCCCCGCTCACCGTGCTCTACCGGCCACCGAGGAAAAAGGCAGTCGAGCCGCTGATGCTGGCGGGCCGCGACCGGCCCAATTTGCGCGTCGCCAGCGCCGATCTCGGGGGCGTGCGCATCCTGCTGCGGGCGCTCAAGCATGGCGAGGCGATCGGTATCCTGCCCGACCAGGCGCCGGGCGTAGGCGAGGGCGAATGGGCGGAGTTTTTCGGCCGTCCGGCCTACACCATGACGCTTGCCGGGCGGCTGGCCGAGGCCTCGGGTGCGCAGGTGCTCCTCGCCTACGCCGAGCGCTTGCCTCAGGGCCGGGGTTATCACCTGCAGCTCTCAGCCATGCCGCAACCGCTGGCGGGCGAGTCGCCGGCGCGAGCGCTGAACCGCGCGCTGGAGGGTCTGATCCGACTATGCCCGGCGCAGTATGGGTGGGGGTATAACCGTTACAAGGTGCCGGCCGGGGCGCAACCGCCAAAATGAACCCGCAATGCAGAACCGAAAGGCATCGACGTGAATCCCGCGGCTGTTGCGGCTATACACGCTGCGCGTTGCGTCTTGCGCTGACAGGCTTATGCTGACCCGCAGCGCCCTCGCGCTCATCTGGCTGCTCAGGCTGCTGCCGCTGCCGGCGTTGGCCGCGATCGGCAACGGTTTCGGCACGCTGCTCTATGCGTTTGGCCGCGAGCGCCGCCGCGTCTGCCTGATCAACCTCGCGCGCTGCCTGCCCGAGCTCTCAGCCCGCGAGCGCGACGCGCTTGCGCGGCGCCATTTCCAGGCCTTCGCCCGCACTTTTCTCGAGCGCGCCATCCTGTGGTGGGGATCGCCCGCGCGCATCCGGCAGTTGGTGCGCATCGAGGGCATGGAACATTTCGAAGCGGTGCGTGGCGGGCCGCTGATCCTGCTTGCGCCGCATTTTGTCGGCATGGACATGGGCTGGACGCGCCTGACGCTGGAATTCGACATGGTGTCGATCTACTCAAGGCAGAAAAACGAGGTATTCAACGCGGTGCTGTTCGCCAGGCGCCGGCGCTTCGGCCGGCAGACAGCGCTTTCGCGCCAGGAGGGCGTGCGTCCAGCGCTGCGCGCAATGCAGGCGGGGCGGCCGTTTTACTATCTGCCGGACATGGATTACGGTCAGCGCGATACCATTTTCGCGCCTTTTTTCGGCGTCAACGCCGCCACCATCACCGGCGTTTCGCGCCTGGCGCGGCTCGCCGGTGCGCGCGTGCTGCCGTGCATCACGCGCATGCTGCCCGGCGGCGGAGGCTACATAGTGCGCTTCCTTCCGGCGTGGGAAAATTATCCCGGCGCGAGCATCGAGGCCGACACGCGGCGCATGAACGCCTTCGTCGAGGAGCAGGTGCGGGAAATGCCGGAGCAGTATCTGTGGGTGCACAAGCGCTTCAAGACCCGCCCACCGGGTGAAGCGCCGTGGTATTGAGCGCGCTTGTGTACCGCGTCAAAGACATCGTCGCATGTCAGCAAAGACCTTGCGCGCTGCGCGCGCCAACCGTGTTTTCGGAGCGGATGAAAAGCGTATCCGCTCCGAAAACACGGTTATTGATAGAACAAAGAGGACGCGGGGGTTTCCTACGAGATCGACGATCCGCGCGGACGGGCCGCCGTCCGCGCAATAGCGGAGATGAACGACGGCAAAGCGAACAGACCGGATTGGTTCGGTTTCGTTCGCCAAGGGTATTGAACAAACTGCTTACCCTCTTCCCGGTTAAAATTGCCTCATGCCTTTCACCAATCCCGAGCCCGAAGAGATCAAAGCGTTGCTGCAGCGTGTGAAGAACATCGCTGTGGTTGGTTTTTCGCCCAAGCCCGGGCGCGCGAGCCACAATATCGCCCGCCAGATGCAGCGCTTCGGCTTTCGCATCGTTCCGGTGCGGCCCGGTATCAGCGAAGGCCTGGGCGAGAAGGCCTACCCCGACCTCGCCTCGGTGCCCGAGCGCATCGACCTCGTCAATGTGTTTCGCTCGGGCAAACACGTCCCCGAAGTGGTGGACCAGTGCCTGCGTCTGGGCATCAGGAATATCTGGATGCAGGAGGGCGCGGAGCACGAACAGTCGGCCGAGCGCGCGCTGGCCGCCGGCATGACCGTGGTCATGGGCCGCTGCATCATGCGCGATTACACGAGGTTGTGCCTTAGGTAGCGAAATGCCTATTGTGGAGCAGAAACTGTGAAGTTGAGATTCACCAAGATGCAGGGAGCGGGCAACGATTTCGTCGTGCTGGACGGCGTCAGCC
>DAIRFM010000083.1:3401-7104 GCA_036795025.1 Burkholderiales bacterium
TTCACCAAGATGCAGGGAGCGGGCAACGATTTCGTCGTGCTGGACGGCGTCAGCCAGCGCCTGGCCCTTACTCCGGCGCAGTTGCGGCGGCTCGCAGACCGGCATTTCGGCGTCGGCTGCGACCAGATCCTGCTGGTGGAGCCGCCGCGCGCGGCCGGCACCGATTTCCGCTACCGCATTTTCAACGCCGACGGCGGCGAAGTGGAGCAGTGCGGCAATGGCGCCAGGTGCTTCGTGCGCTTCGTGCGCGAGCGCGGGCTGACGGCGAAAAGCGACATCCGGGTCGAGACTGCGGCCGGCATCATCGCGCCGCGGTTGGAGGCCGACGGCGAGGTGACGGTGAACATGGGCGCGCCGGTGTTCGAGGCGAAACGCATACCGTTCCTGACCGACAGCGATGCGCTGGTGCAGCCGCTGGAGGTAGGCGGCGCGACGGTCGAGATCAGCGCCGTCTCGATGGGCAATCCGCACGCGGTGCAGGTGGTGGCGGACGTGGACGCCGCGCCGGTGCCGACGCAAGGCCCGCTGATCGAGCGCCATGCGCGCTTTCCGCAGCGCGTGAACGCGGGATACATGCAGGTGCTGGACCGTGGCCGCATCCGGCTGCGGGTGTACGAGCGCGGCGCGGGCGAGACGCTCGCCTGCGGCACCGGCGCCTGCGCCGCGGTGGCGGTCGGCATCCGCCGCGGCCTGCTGGATCGGAGCGTGCGCGTGTCCACGCGCGGCGGCGATTTGACGATACGCTGGGAAGGCGGGGACAATCCCGTGTGGATGACCGGTCCTGCGGTCGCCGTGTTCGAGGGAGAAATAGAAATCGATGAACGCTGAAGACGTCGCACGCTATCTGCAGGACAACCCCGGTTTCTTCGAAGACTACGCTGAATCGCTGGCGCAGATCTACATTCCGCACCCGCACGGCGGCCGCGCCATTCCCATCGTCGAGCGCCAGATACTCACCTTGCGCGAGAAAAGCAAAATGCTCGAGGGCAAGCTCGCCGAGCTGATCCAGTTCGGCGAGGAGAACGACGCTATCGGCGAAAAAATGCATCGCCTGTGCCTGGCGCTGTTTCCCGCCGGCGATCTGCGCGGCATGCTGCAAGCGCTGTACTACAACCTGCGCGAGGACTTCGCCGTGCCGCATGCGGCGGTGCGGGTCTGGCGTGGGGCGGGGGAGGGCCCCGAGTTCGCGCCAGTGGGCGACGAGTTGCGCCAGTACGCGGGGAGCCTGGAACATCCTTTTTGCGGTCCGGGCGCAAACCCCGAGGTCGCGTCCTGGTTCGGCGAGGCGGCGGCGCAACTGCGCTCCTTTGCCTGCATGCCGCTGCGTGATGGCAGCAAGGCGTGCGTCGGCATGCTGGCGCTCGCGAGCGAAGACCTGACGCGCTTTTACCCGGAGATGGGCACGCTCTACCTCAAGCGCCTGGGCGAACTCGCGAGCGCGGCGCTGCAACGGTACTTGTAACCATGGCGGCGGATCCGGTGGCGCAGCAGAAGCCCGATCCCCGCCAGGAGTTGCTTGGGGCCTACCTCGAGCACCTGACGCACCAGCGCCACCTCGCCGCAGGCACGCGCCACAACTACCACCAGGACATCGAGGCTCTGTTCGCGCTCAACCCTGGAGTCGAGCTCGAACGCATGCAGCCGCAGCACATCCGGCGCAGCGTGGCGCAACTGCACGCGCGCGGCCTGTCCGGTCGCACCATCGCGCATATGCTGTCGGCCTGGCGCGGCCTCTACACCTGGCTCGCGCGGCACCGCGGCTACAGCGCCAATCCCTGTCTCGGCCTGCGCGCGCCCAAGGCGGCCAAGGCTTTGCCCAAGGCGCTCTCGCCCGAGGCGGCAGGGCAGCTGCTGGATGTGCCGGCCGAAACGCCGCCCGACATTCGCGACAAGGCGATGTTCGAACTCGCCTATTCTTCCGGGCTGCGCCTGGCGGAGCTGGTCAGCCTCGATCTGGCGCACGCCGACGCGATCCGCCGCGACGCCGAAGTGACGGTGACCGGCAAGGGCGGCAAGACGCGCAGCGTGCCGGTGGGCGCGAAGGCGCGGGAGGCGATCGAGGCCTGGCTGCGCTCGCGCGCCCTGCTCGCCCGGGCCGAAGTGCCGGCGCTGTTCGTGGGCGCGCGCGGCGAGCGCATCGCCGCCGGCGTGGTGCGGGCGCGCCTCGCGCAGTGGGCCAGACGCGCCGGGCTGCCGATGCACGTGCACCCGCATGTGCTGCGCCACTCGTTCGCCACGCACGTGCTGCAATCCTCGGGCGACCTGCGCGCGGTGCAGGAGATGCTGGGACATTCGAGCATTTCGACGACGCAGGTGTATACGCATCTGGACTTCCAGTACCTGGCCAAGGCCTACGACGCCGCGCATCCGCGGGCGAAGAAAAAATAATGCCGATTTTGTCATTCCGAGCGAAGCGAGGAATCTGCTTTTCATAGCGTAGGAAAAGCAGATTCTTCGGCCTGCGGCCTCAGAATGACAATTGTTGGATGTTGTGCCTTTTCAATTCAAAAACGGCTTATCATCCCGGCCGATGAAACAATTGATCCTCAAGCCGGGGCGCGAGAAGTCGCTCGCGCGCCGCCATCCGTGGATATTTTCCGGGGCGGTGGCGCGCGTGGAGGGCGATCCTGACACGGGCGACACCGTGGCCGTGCGCTCAGGCAGCGGCGAATTCCTTGTCTGGGCCGCCTATAGTCCTGCGTCGCAGATCCGCGCGCGCGTGTGGAGCTGGGACGAACAGGAGCGTATCGACGGCGATTTCCTGCGCGCGCGCCTGCGGCGGGCACTGGATGCGCGCGAGCGGCTGATTTCCGCCGAGGCGAGCGACGCTATGCGCCTGGTACACGGCGAATCCGACGGCCTGCCCGGAGTCATCGCGGATCGCTATGGCGAAGTGGTCGTGTTGCAGCTCCTCTCTGCAGGGGCGGAGCGCTGGCGTACCGAGCTCTCGGACGGCGTGCGCGAACTGACCGGTTGCGCCTGCGTCTTTGAGCGTTCGGATGCCGACGTGCGCGAGCTCGAAGGACTGCCCGCGCGCAGCGGCGTGCTCTACGGCGCTTTGCCCGCCGCGGGTGTGCAGATCCGCGAACACGGCCTGCGCTACGGCGTGGACGTGGCCGAAGGGCACAAGACCGGCTTTTATCTCGATCAGCGCGACAACCGCAAGCGCATCGGCGAGCTCAGCGAAGGGCGCGAAGTGCTCAACTGCTTCTGCTACACCGGCGGCTTCACGCTCAATGCGCTTGCGGGCTGCGCTGCGTCGGTGCTCTCGGTGGACAGTTCGGCCGGCGCGCTGGCGCAGGCGCGGGACAACCTCGGCCGCAACGAACTGGATGCGGCTCGCGCCGAATGGCAGGAGGCCGACGTATTCAAATATCTGCGCACCCTGCGCGACCAGGGGCGCAGCTTCGATCTCGTCGTGCTCGATCCGCCCAAGTTTGCGCCGACGGCGGCGTTCGCGGAAAAGGCCGCGCGCGGCTACAAGGACATCAACCTGCTCGCGCTGAAACTGCTGCGCGCGGGCGGGCTGCTCGCCAGTTTCTCCTGTTCCGGCGGTGTCTCCGCCGAGCTGTTCCAGAAAATCCTCGCCGGTGCGGCGCTCGACGCCGGCGTGGAGGCGTCCATCGTCGGCCATTTCGCCGCCGCTGCCGACCATCCGGTGCTGCTGTCCTTCCCCGAGGGGGACTACCTGAAAGGGCTGCTG
>DAIRFM010000084.1:0-7042 GCA_036795025.1 Burkholderiales bacterium
TCAAGCCGCCCTGCGCTTCGAGCCCGCCTCGGGGTAGGGATAGAGGATGTTCAGCGCGACGCTCTGCGCGGCGCTTTGCACGACGCGCACGTGCTCGCGCCGCAGCTCGCGCGCCTGGCGGCAGCCGCAGGAGTGGGCGATCATGTCGATCTCCTTGTTCATGCCGGTGGCGTATTGCGCCACACGCAGGCATTTCTCCGCCACCACCAGGCCGCGCTGCAGGCGTTTGTCGTGCGTGGCGACACCGGTGGGGCAGTTGTTCTGGTGACACCGGAGCGCCTGGATGCAGCCCAGCGAAAACATGAAGCCGCGCGCGGTGTTGACGAAATCCGCGCCGACGCACAGCGCCCAGGCCGCCTTGGCCGACGTGATAAGTTTGCCCGCGGCAATTACCCGGATGCGCTGGCGCAAGCCGGATTCGATCAGCGCGTCCACCACCCGCGGCAGCGCCTCGGCAATGGACAGGGCCATGTGATCCATCAGCGCCTGCGGCGCAGCCCCCGAGCCGCCTTCGCCGCCATCGATGGCGAGAAAATCCGGCGCGTATTCCAAGCCGCGGCGGTTTACGGCTTCGCATAGTTCATTGATGAACTGCCAGCCGCCGATGGCCGTCTTCACACCCACCGGCCTGCCGGTGAGGTCGCGGATGTAGGCGACCTTGTCCAGCAGTTCATTTACATTCGCGATGTCCCGATGGCGGTTGGGGCTGATCGAATCCTGGTGCACCGGAATGCCGCGGATCCTGGCGATCTCTTCGGTAACCTTGGCCGCCGGCAGCACCCCGCCCTTGCCCGGCTTGGCGCCCTGCGACAGCTTGATCTCGAACGCCTTGACGTGTTGCGCCAGCTCCTTCGCCCGTTCCGGCGACAGGTTGCCGTCCCTGTCGCGGATGCCGTACTTGGCGGTGCCGATCTGCATGATGATGTCGCAGCCGCCCTCGATATGATACGGGCTCAGGCCGCCCTCGCCCGTGTCCATCCAGCACCCGGCCATGGCGGCGCCGCGCGACAGCGACCGCACTGCGGGCGCGGAAATCGCGCCGTAGCTCATGCCGCTGATGTTGACGATCGACTTGGCCTCGAACGGTAGCCGCGCGTATCCCTCGCCTATCATGCGCGACGGCGTGGGCAGGCGGTCCTCCTCCAGCACCGGGTAAGGCGCATTGACGAAAAGGATGGAGCCGGGTTCGTTGGTGTTGTTGGTGGAGCCGAAGCCGATGATGCCGCCCTCGGCCTTGGCGAGCCGGTATACCCAGGAGCGCGCGGAGCGATTGAACGGCAGCTCCTCCCGGTCGTTCATGAAGAAATACTGGCGGAAGTATTCCCCCTGCTTCTCGAAGAAATAGCGCAGCCGGCCGATGACCGGATAGTTGCGCAAGACCGCATGCTTCTTCTGGGTGATGTCCTGGATAAACCAGAAAATGAGGACGCCGATGATGATGAATCCGACGACCGTCCCGAGTCCGTAACCGACGACTCCGAGCATGCCTGACATACTCCCTCCCTTGGGCAACCCCTGCCGCCGTCATGTTGTCGACGCCATGCCGGCCATCCATTACCCGCCGGTCGCCTTTGTCGGCGACTACTGTACTACGGTAATCAGCGATCCAGCCGAATCGTCGTCGGCGTACCCGCGTTCGATCTCACCGGCGGGCGAGATTACCGTGTCTTTGTCGATCTGCATTCGCTATTGATCTGTCTTACAAGCTGCAGCACTTCCATCGCGTGCCCGCGCGGGTTGACCCCGTGGAGCGCATGCCGCAGCCGGCCTTTCTTGTCGATGACAAACGTGGCACGGACGATGCAGGTCTTCTTCACTCCGTTGCACTCTTTCACCTCGCGCACGCCGTATTGCTCGCACACCTCCGCTTCGGGATCGGCGAGCAAGCACACCGACAGGCCATGTTTGTCGCGAAACTCGGCATGGGAGATGCAATCGTCCGGGGAAACACCGAGAACCACGCAATCGTGCCGCGCAAACTCCTCCCCGTGATCGGAGAATTCGATCCCTTGCAGCGTGCAGCCGGGCGTGCCGTCTCTGGGATAAAAATACAACACGACGTTTTTCTTGCCCTTGAACGCAGCAAGATCGACCGACTCCATATCGGCGTCGGCGAGGGAAAAAACAGGAGCGGGTTGTCCGATTTGCAGCATTTTAGCCTTCACGTCCCGGACGATTCTAAACCATCCCGGGAAATCGTGAAGCCCTCCGCCGAGGCCTGTTGCACACGCGCTGCAAGCCGGTGGATATAATTGTCATATGCACGATCCTGAAGAACTCGTCCAGCCCCAACCGGAACGCTGCGCGCTCTCCACGCGCAGGGAATACCGCGATGCGCTGGCGCGGCTGATCGGATTGGCGCAGCGCGAACTACGCATTTTCGATCCGGATTTTTCCGATCTGGAAATCAATTCGCCGCAGACATACGAGCTTCTGCGCGCCTTCATGCTGCGCGGTCGCAACAACCGGCTATACATCGTAGTCCACGATACCGGCTACATCCGCAACGACTGCCCGCGCCTGTTGAACCTGCTGCGGCAGTTCAGCGACCGCATGTTCATTCACCAGACCCAGGGCGAAGCCACCAGCGCACAGGACAGCCTCGTGCTCGCGGACAAACTGCACTTCGTGCGCCGCCCGGTACAGGCACAGCCGCGCGCCACGCTCAGGCTCAACGACGACCAGGAAAGCCAAGGTATGCATCTGCGGTTTTCGGAAATCTGGGACAACTCCTTTCCCGCCGTTTCCGCGACGACCAGCGGCCTTTAACGCGGCGGCGAAAGGCGGTATAATTAAAAAACGTCTGGAACGGCTCGCAAGAGCCGCGCCAAACGCCATTTAACTTATCCATAAGGGAACCAAATCATGAACCGCTCAGTACTGATCGCCGCGCTCGCCGCACTGATGTTGGCGGGCTGCAGCAAGGAAGCTCCCCCACCTCCCCCTCCAGCTCCGGTACAAGTACCCGAAGCCGCGCCGCCTCCGCCTCCGCCTCCGCCTGCCGCCGACGCCGCGAAAGACGCTGCCGCTCCTGCTGCGCCGGCTGATGCTGCCAAGGACGCAATGAAGAAGTAAGTGCGTTCTTCAGGCATGCGAAAAGCCGATCTTCGGACCGGCTTTTTTATTTCCGGATTCCGTAGCGCGTACTGCGCTCCCCCGACCCCTGAAACCCTACACGATCTCGCGCCAGCCGAAACCTTCATCCTGATCGGCCACGCCGATCCAGCCGGGCGCGCAGCCCATCACCTGCGCCAATGCCCGGCACGCAAGTTCTGGGGTATTGTTGTGTTGTGACAAGTGCGCCGCAATGAGATGCTGCAACCGGCCCCGATCGAGCGCGGCAAGCAGGCAGGCCGCGCTCTGGTTGTCCAGATGGCCATAGCGGCCGGCAACGCGCGCCTTGAGAACCTGCGGATAATCCCCGTTCATCAGCATGTCGAGGTCGTGGTTGCATTCGAGCACGAGCGCATCGCAGCCGGACAACATGGCCTCGATATGGCTGGTCGAGGAGCCTGTATCGGTAAGCACGCCCAGCCGATGCGCGCCGTCGGAGAACACGAAATGAGCGGGCTCGCGCGCATCGTGCGGCACCGGAAACGGCAGCAACTGCAACGCACCCACGGAAAACGGGCTGTGGCTGTCGACGAGGTTGATCTGCGGCAAGTCCGAGCCGTCCCCGGGGAACCCCTTGAGCGTGCCGTGGGTCAGCCAGAGCGGCAGACGGTACTTGCGCGCAAATTTGTAGGCGCCGGCGATGTGGTCGCTATGCTCGTGGGTGATAAGGATGCCGGCGAGATCGTCGGGCGCGAGGTCCAGCCGCGCCAGCCGGCGCTCGGTTTCGCGCACCGGATAGCCGCAGTCGAGCATCAGGCGGGTGCGATCTTGCTCGACCACGAGCGCGTTGCCCCGGCTGCCGCTACCCAGGCAAGCAAAGCGCATGCGCTATTTCAGCTGGTCATGCAGCAGCGATAGAATCCGCCGGCCGGTGTCGCTATTGTCCTGCTGGCCGTCCTTGTTCTGCACCTGCACCTCGCTGACGCTGTTGGCTTCCGTCACCACCACGCGATACTGTTCGGCCTTGATCCCGCTCTTGTCGCTCTTCCAGAACGCGAGCTTGGAAAGGAAGCCCTTGTCCTTTTCCGGATTCTTCTGCCCGTCGATCTGCGGATCGACATAGCGCACAAAGTAATAGCCCTTGGAGCGGTCGCGGTCTTCCACCGTGAAGCCGACGCGGTCCAGCGCCAGGCCAACGCGGCGCCAGGCCCGGTCGAAGGATTCAGCCAGCTCCAATCTGTCGCTGCCGGTGCCGCTGCCGGTGTGCACCAGCTTGGCGCGCTCGGTCTTGACGTCATTGCCCGCCAGTTGCGCCTTCGCGCGCGCGTCCTCGACCCCAAAACGCACCATCAGCCGGCGCAGGAATTCCGCTTCCAGTTCGGGATCCGAGGGACGGGGTTGCCACACGGTCGAGTCCTTGCCCTCGGTCTTGTAGACTTCGACCATGCCCCGATGGCTGATGTAAATCTCGGTCGTGCCGGGCTCAGTGCCGCGCTCCAGGCGGGTGCGGAACTTGTCGCGCTCCCCGGTCGAATATACCGCATCGATCACCTTGCCGAGCAAGTTGCGTATCGGATCATCGGCGATCTTGGCGCGGTTCTCGGCCCAGTCGGTCTCCATCACCCCGACCTCGGGCAATTCCGTTTTCACCAGAAAACCCAGCCCCTGCCAGAACTCCCTTACCACCGGCCAGACTTTTTCCGGAGCCTCCGGTACCACCAGCCAGCGCTGGGTGCCAGCACGCTCGATGCGCACCTTGGCCACGTTGGGCAGGAGCTCCGTGGAGCCCGCGCGCACCGCGCCGCCGCGCTCGGCGTTGTAGGTGGACAAGGTTGCCGAGCCCTGGGTATTGACGTCGGGCACGGCGTATCGGTCGTCGCGCGAGGGAGACGTCAGGTCCGGCGGAATCTCCAGAGGGGGCAGCTGGCCCGCTCCCTTGTATTTTATTTTTTCACCCTGGAGGATGTCCGGCATGCTGCTACAGCCGGCGAGCAGTGCGAACAGGACGAAATAAACGACTTTGCGCTTCATACGGCTTTACCCTCGACTAAACGCAGGCCGCTTTTTACTTGTATGCCGGCCTGGCGCATGGCTTCCCTGACTACTTCATGAAAATTCGCCGACAGCGGCACCAGCGGCAGGCGGATGCCGGGCTCGATCAGCCCCATCTGCGCCAGCGCCCATTTCACCGGAATCGGATTGCCTTCGACGAACAGCTTGGTGTGCAGGCCCAGCAGGCGGTTGTTGGCCTCGCGCGCCCGGCCGATGTCGCCGGACAAGGCCGCCGCGCACATTTCCTGCATCAGCCGCGGCGCGACGTTGGCGGTAACCGAGATCACGCCCTGCCCGCCCATCAGCATCAGCGGCAGCCCCGCCACATCCTCGCCGCTGTAGATGGCGAAATCTTTCGGCGCACGCCGCAAGAGATCGCTGCAGCGTTCCATGCTGCCCGTGGCGTCCTTGATACCGACGATATTGGGCACTTGCGCCAGGCGCAGCACGGTATCGTTTTGCAGGTCGGCAACCGTGCGACCGGGGACGTTGTACAGGATCAGCGGCAGATCCACGGCCTCGGCGATGGCACGGAAATGCCGGTACATGCCTTCCTGCGTGGGCTTGTTGTAGTACGGCACGACCGACAGGCTGTATTGCGCACCCGATTGCTTGGCCGACTCGGACAACTCGATCGCCTCGGCGGTGGAATTGGCGCCGGTACCGGCGATCACGGGGACGCGCCCGGCGGCATGCTCGACCGCGATGCGGATCAGCTCCTTGTGTTCGTCGAAATCGACCGTGGGAGATTCGCCGGTAGTACCGACGACGACGATGCCCTGCGTACCCTCGGCGATGTGCCAATCGATCAGACTTTTGAAGCGGGCGAGGTCCAGCGACCCGTCTTCGAGCATCGGGGTGACAATGGCAACCAGGCTTCCGGTCAACATAAAAGCTGTCCCGTTAGGAAAATGTTCAATTTTAACGCATTAGCCTTGCCGCCGGCATATAAAAATACCCTGAAGGGCACAAGTACCCTAGGGCGACAAATCCAGCCTGCAGTCCTCCACGCCCCGGTGCACCGCGCAAATGCGCTGTATCACCGCCGGCTTGGGCCGCTCTACCAAGCCCTGCTCGAACGCCAAGACACTCAGTCGGCCCCCCACCCATTGCAGCAACTCGCCCGGACGCAGCAGGAACTCCGGGTTAGACGGGCGCCCGAGCTTTTCGTTTCCCACGGCAAAGGTTTCGTAGATGAAAACCCCTCCGGGGCGCAAGGCGTCGAGCAAAGCGGCCATGAGCGGCCGGTGCAGGTAATTGGTGACGACGATGCCGTCGAACCGGCCTGCGTCGTAGGGCCAGGGCGAGCCTTCCAGATCGGCGCAGCGGGTCGAGATCCCGGCCACACCGTCAAGCGTGGCCAGGGCTGCGCTGTCGCGGTCCAGCGCCTCGACGCGGTAGCCGAGCCCGGCCAGGTAGCGCGCATGCCGCCCATGGCCGCAGGCGAGGTCGAGCACCGCGCCACCCGCCGCGATCAGGCGCGCAAAGCGGCACACCCATTCAGACGGCGCGAGCTGGTCATGTTGGTGAAGTTGCATCGCGACTTTTTTGCTCCAGAGCCTGTTCCGTCTGCAGTCAGTTTGCAATGGTTCGCCGCATTCATGTCGGAATCCTCAACACCACCGCCAGGGAGATGGACCTCAGGCGGGCTCGGAAATCTCGATCAGGTTCTGATCCGGATCGCGCACGTAGACCGAACGCAGGGGAAAGCGCGCGCCGCTGCGCTTTACCGGTCCGAGCTCGATCGGGATATTCGCCTCGCGCAACTGCGCGATCACCTCATCCAGCGGCCGGTCGGCGAGGAAACAGATGTCCAGCGATCCCGGCGTCGGATACGCGGCATAGCCATCGGTCACCGTGCTCTGGTCGTGGAGGTTGATCTTCTGCTCGCCGAAACGCAGCGCCTTGCGCCCCTGGCCGAAGGTTTCCAGTTTCA
>DAIRFM010000085.1:0-3405 GCA_036795025.1 Burkholderiales bacterium
TCATGGAATTATTCCTGCCGATCGCGCACATGGACGTCAATATCGTCCTGATCCTGCTGTACGGCGCTCTGGTCGGCTTTCTTTCCGGCCTCGTCGGGGTGGGCGGCGGCTTTCTGATCACGCCGCTGCTCATCTTCACCGGCATTCCTCCCATTGTAGCGGTGTCGAGCGGCGCGGCGCAGATGGCGGGCACGGCTTCCGGCGCAAGTTATCTGCATTGGCGCCACGGCAACATCGATTTCAAAATGGGACTGATTCTGTTGATCGGCAGTTGGTTGGGCGGAGGCTTCGGCGTCTATCTCGCCAAGGTGCTGTTGCGTGCGGGTCAGTTCGGAAACGTGGTCGTTTTTCTATACGTCATTCTGCTGGGCTTCATTGGCGTGAGCATGCTGATCGAATCGCTCCACGCGGTTTTTCGCGCCGGCGCACCCGCCGCAGGCGACGCGCACGCCACGGCCGCTCCAACATCGCTGCTGCGAACCTGGGTCGAACGCCTGCCCTGGCAAACGGCGTTCCCGGCTTCAGGGGTGCGCATGTCGGCCGTGGGGCCGCTGGTATTGGGAGCGGCTGTCGGCATCCTGACCTCGCTGATGGGGGTCGGCGGCGGCTTCATCATGGTGCCGGTGATGATCTATGTCCTCAAAATGCCGACCAAGATCGTCGTTGGCACATCGTTGTTCCAGTTGCTGTTCACGACTGCGGCGGTCAGCGTGATGCAGGCCGGCGTCAACCATGCGGTCGATCCCTTCCTCGCGCTCATTCTGATTCTGGGGTCCGTGCTCGGAACCAAATTCGGCGCGCGGCTGGGAGCGCGCCTGCCGGCGGAGAAGCTCCGTCTCATCCTCGCACTGGTGGTGGTCGCCGTGGCGGTGAAGATGATCCTGACCCTGGTGGTTGCGCCCAGCCACGTCTACGACCTGACGATCGAGGTGCGTTGATGACGCGCTGGCTGCGCTGCCTGTTCCTGGTTTCGGGCTGGATGCTGCAGATCCCGTCATGGGCCGACGAACCGCTGGTGGTTGCGCCCCAGACGAGTCAAGTGAACATTACCACGGATTTTGTCGGGACCGACCTGAAGGCTGTAGGCGCGATGGATGGCCCGGGCGACCTGATCATCAAGGTGATGGGGCCGCAGCAGGAGGCGACGCTGTCGCGCGAGACCAAGCTCGGGCCGTTTTGGGTCGGAGGCGATACCGTCAAAATGGGGGGCGCGCCGAGTTTGCTGTTCCTCTACGCGACCGCGCCGATTGCTTCGATCCTGTCGCCGGCCGAGCAGGAGAAATACGGATTGCTCCTCGAAGGCGTGCCGGTGCGCATCGCGCCGCAACTGCAGGCGCATGCGGCGGACGACTGGCGCAAGGCATTTTTCCGGGTGAAGGAGAGGCAGGGCTATTACCACGAAGATGACCGCGCGATCAGGGTGTTCGGAAACCGGCTGTTTATCGCGGACATGCGGCTGCCGGGCGATCTGCAGGTTGGGACCTATAGCGTCGAGACCTTGCTCGTCAAATCCGGAAAGGTGGTCGGCCACACCGTCGGCGATTTCAAAGTACGCCTCTCCGGCATCGAGCGTTGGGTCTGGAATGCGGCGCACGACTACCCGTGGTCTTTCGGCGGCCTGTTTACGCTGGCGGCCATGGTGCTGGGTTTTGTCCTGAACGCGATTCCTTACCGGAGGCGATAAGGCGCGCGCAATCGAGCCCGAGCCCGGGTCGTAATTCCGGCCGCCGCCTATCCGGTTACGCGCGCGAGCAGACCGTCGAGCGCGAGCCGGTCGGTAGCGTAGATATTCGCGGTCCCGATCGCCTCGTCCAGGCCGGTTCGTTCGATCACTTCCTGCACCTGCTTTTTTGCCGCGCTCAGCGCCAGGGTTACGCCATTCTGGCGCAGGCGTTGCGCCAGCTTGAACAGCAGTTCCGCTCCGGTCGCGTCCAGATCGTTGATGCTGCCGGCTGCCAGCAGAATGAACTTCACGTTCGGTTTGTCGCGTTCGATTTTGAGCACGGCGTCCTCAAGCGCGGCGGCAGTGACGAAATTCAGCGACGCATCGAGGCGCAGGATGCCGATCTCTTCGTGTACCGGCGGCAAGTCGAAGCGTGCCGCGTCCCGCAGCGTGCCATCTTGGTGCAGGCTCACGATCGCCACGCGCGGCCGCATTCCGCGGTACAGGAACAGGCCGAGCGAGGCGATGATCCCGGACAGGATCCCGTCCTGGATATTGGGGGCGAACAGCAGGGTCGTGGCAAAGGTGATGATGGCCGCAAATCCGTCGTCGCGGCTGGCGCGCCACGCCCGGCGGAAGCTTTGGAAATTGATCAGATTGAACACTGCCAGCATGATCACCGCCGCCAGAACAGGTTTGGGCAGGTGATAGAGCAAGGGCGTGAAAAACAGCAGCGTCAGCAATACGACCAACGCGCTGACCAGGCCGGAGATGCCGCTGTGGGCATTGGACTGGAGATTCAGTGCGGAGCGGGAGAAAGACCCGCTCACCGGCATGGTGTGGTTGAATGCCGCCGCGATCTTGGCCAGGCCTTGACCGATCAATTCCTGGTTTTCATCCCAGGGGCGTTTGGTCTGGATCGCGATGACCTTGCAACTCGACATCGCCTCCATGAAACTGATCAGGGCGATCACGAATGCGGCCGGCAGCAGTTGCTTGGTCGTTTCCCAGTCGATCGTCGGGGCGCTGAATTGCGGAAACCCTTGCGGAACGGTGCCGACCACCCGGCCGCCGAGGCCGGCGAATCCGATCGCATAGCTGATTGCCGTCAGCAGCGCCACCGTGATCAAGACGCCCGGCAATCTGGGGGCGAAGCGCCTGAAACCGAGCAATATGGCGATTGCGCTCGCGCCGAATACGAGCGAAGTGGCATGCATCAGATCGAGATTGATGATCACGTGCCAGGTGTCGAGCAGGAAGTGCTCGGTTTGCCTGGCCGACATTCCGACCAGCGGCGGCAACTGGGATAGCGCGATGATGATGGCGGCGGCGTTGATGAAGCCCATCAGCACGGGTTGTGACAGCAGATTGATCGCCATGCCCATGCGCAGCAGGCCGAAGCCGAGTTGGAACAGGCCCGACAAAAGGGCAAGAAGGACCGCGTGGGCGATGAATGCATCGCTGCCCGGAGGCGCAAGCGGCGCGATGCTTGCCGCAGTAAGCAGCGAAGTCAGGGCCACCGGGCCTGTAGACAACTGCGCCGATGAGCCGAACAGCGCGCCTACGATCGAGGGCAGCAGCGAGGCGTACAGACCGTAATACGCCGGCAGGCCAGCGAGCTGCGCGTAGGCAAGCGATTGGGGAATGACGACCAGCGCCACCGTGATTCCTGCGAGCACATCGTCGCGCAGGGTTTCTCTGCGCGGCTTGGGCCAGCCAAGAAACGGGAAAACGCGCTTGAG
>DAIRFM010000085.1:3505-5125 GCA_036795025.1 Burkholderiales bacterium
GCCGCTATTTCGCAATATGAAATCTTATCCCTGCATTCGATTGACACATCCCTGGCCCGTCCCTAAGATGGCCTTGTCGCTTGCTCCCCGACGCACTCATGCCCGAATCAACCGCCGATCCCGATTGCCCGCTCCATGAATGACAGCTTTCGCCTGCTTGATCCGGTGCGCCAGGCCGAGGCCGTGACGGCGCTGCGCGCCATCCTGCCCTTTGATGCCGTGCTCTACGAGCAGGAGGACACCAAGCCGTACGAGTGCGACGGGCTGTCGGCTTACCGCGAGCTGCCCATGGTGGTGGCGTTGCCGGAGAACGAGGAGCAGGTCGGCCGCATTCTGCGCGCGTGTCGGGAACTCAAGGTGCCGGTGGTGGCGCGCGGTGCCGGCACCGGTCTGTCGGGCGGGGCGCTGCCGCACGGCAAGGGCGTGCTGCTGTCGCTCGCAAAAATGAAACGCATCCTCGCGCTCGACCCGGTAGCGCGCACCGCGCGCGTGCAGCCGGGTGTGCGCAACTCGGCCATCTCCGAGGCGGCCGCGCCTTACGGCCTGTATTACGCCCCCGACCCTTCCTCGCAGATCGCCTGCACCATAGGCGGCAACGTGGCCGAGAACTCGGGCGGCGTGCACTGCCTCAAGTACGGCCTCACCGTGCACAACGTGCTGCGCGTGCGCGCCTGCACCATCGAGGGCGACCTGGTCGAATTCGGCAACGAGGCGCTCGATGCGCCGGGCTACGACCTGCTTGCGCTGGTTACGGGCTCGGAGGGCATGCTCGCCGTGGCCACGGAAATCACGGTGAAGCTGGTTCCCAAGCCGGAGACGGCGCGCGTGATCCTCGCCGCTTTCGACGATGTGGAAAAGGCGGGCAATGCCGCGGCCGATGTGATCGCCGCGGGCATCATCCCGGCCGGACTGGAGATGATGGACCGGCCGGCCACGCGCGCGGTGGAGGAATATGTGCGTGCGGGTTATGACCTCGACGCAGCTGCGCTGCTGTTGTGCGAATCCGACGGCACTGCGGAGGAGGTGGAGGAAGAGATCGCGCGCATGACCGCGGTGCTGAAGGGCTCCGGCGCCTACGCTTTCCGCGTTTCGCAGAATGAAGCCGAGCGCCTGAAATTCTGGTCGGGGCGCAAGGCGGCGTTCTCGGCCATGGGCCGCATCTCCCCGGATTACTACTGCATGGACGGCACCATACCGAGAAAGCGCCTGGGCGAGATCCTGATGTTCATCGCCACCCTGGAGAAGAAATATGGCCTGCGCTGCCCCAACGTGTTCCACGCCGGGGACGGCAATCTGCATCCGCTGATCCTGTTCGACGCCAACGATCCCGACCAGCTGCGCCGCACCGAGGCCTTCGCCGGCGAAGTGCTGGAGAAATGCATCGAGGTGGGGGGCACCATCACCGGCGAGCACGGCGTGGGCATAGAGAAAATCAACCAGATGTGCGTCCAGTTCAGGCCCAATGAACTGGAACTGTTCCGCGCGGTGAAGCGCGCCTTCGACGAGGACGGCCTGCTCAACCCGGACAAGAACATACCGACGCTGCGCCGCTGCGCCGAGTTCGGCCGGATGCACGTCAGGGGCGGGCAGTTGCCGCATCCCGAGCTGCCGCGTTTCTGA
>DAIRFM010000085.1:5225-6964 GCA_036795025.1 Burkholderiales bacterium
CCGCTGCGGCTGCGCGGCGGCGGCACCAAGGATTTCTACGGCCAGGCCCTGGATGGGGAGGCGCTGGACACGCGCGCCTATGCCGGCATCGTCGCCTACGAACCAACCGAACTGGTGATCACCGCGCGTTGCGGCACGCCACTGGCAGAACTCGAAGCGGTGCTGCACGCGCAGGGCCAGCATCTCGCCTTCGAACCGCCGCACTTCGGCCCCGGCGCGACCGTGGGCGGGATGGTTGCCGCGGGGCTCTCCGGGCCGCGGCGCCAATGCGCGGGCGCGGTGCGCGATTTCGTGCTGGGCGTGCGCATGCTCGACGGGCGCGGCGACGATCTCAGCTTCGGCGGCCAGGTGATGAAGAACGTCGCCGGCTACGACGTGTCGCGCCCGATGGCGGGTTCGATGGGCACGCTGGGTCTCATTCTGGAGGTGTCGCTCAAGGTGCCGCCGCTGCCGTTTGCCGAGGCGACGCTCAAGCTGGAAATGCCTGAAGACAAGGCGCTCGGGATGCTCAACCATTGGGGCGGCAAACCGCTGCCGATCAGCGCCTGCGCCTGGACCGGAGGCGATCTCGCGCTGCGCCTGTCGGGGGCGGCAAGCGCGGTCGATGCGGCGCGCGAGACGATCGGAGGCGAGTCGATCGAGCCCGGCCAGGCCCAGCGCTTCTGGCTCGGAATACGCGAGCAGACCGATCCCTTTTTCCGCACTGACAAACCTCTGTGGCGGCTGTCCGTGCCCTCGGTCACGCCGGCGCTTGCGTTGCCGGGTGAGCAGCTGATCGAGTGGGGAGGTTCGCTCCGGTGGCTGGCGAGCAACGCCGATGCGCGCACCGTCCGCGAGGCTGCGGCGCAGGCGGGCGGGCATGCCACGCTGTTTCGAGCAATCGACAAGGGCGCGGGCGTGTTCACGCCGCTTGCGCCCGCGCTGGCGAAAATCCACCGCAAGCTGAAGCAGGCCTTCGACCCCGCGGGCGTTTTCAACCCCGGTCGGATGTACCCGGATCTATGAACGGTTTTTCACCGCGGTTGATTTTGCTCCATGCAAACTAATCTGGCTGACTTCATCAAGGATACCCCCGAGGGCAGGGAGGCCGACGCCATCCTGCGGAAGTGCGTGCATTGCGGTTTTTGCACTGCGACCTGTCCGACCTATCAGCTGCTCGGTGACGAGCTCGACGGGCCGCGCGGCCGCATCTACCTGATCAAGGGCATGCTGGAAGGCGCCAAGGTCACGGCCAGGACGCAGTTGCACCTGGACCGCTGCCTCACTTGCCGCGCCTGCGAGACCACTTGCCCGTCCGGGGTGCAGTATGGACGCCTGGTCGATATCGGCCGCAAGCTCGCGGAGGAGCGCGTGCGGCGGCCCCTGCTGCCGCGCCTGCTGCGGGGGATGTTGAGCTTTGTACTGCCGCGCAGTTGGCTGTTTGGGTCACTGCTCAAGCTGGGTAGGTGGACGCGCCCCGTGCTGCCGTTCGCATTGCAAGGCAAGATTCCCGCAACGATAGCAGAGGCCGGCGTGTGGCCGGAAGCGCGGCATAAGCGCAGGATGCTGGTGCTCGCAGGCTGCGTGCAGCCGGCGCTCGCGCCCAACGTCAACGCCGCGGCCGCGCGCGTGCTCGACAAACTGGGCATCTCGCTGATCGAAGCGCCGGGAGCCGGCTGCTGCGGCGCGCTGCGCTTTCATCTGAATGCGCAGGAAGACGGACTGGACGACATGCGTGCGCTGATCGATGCCTGGTGGCC
>DAIRFM010000332.1:0-2446 GCA_036795025.1 Burkholderiales bacterium
GCCCCGCTCCACTGGTCAGCCTGCCGCCAAAGCCGCCTCGCCGGCCGCCATGACCCCAGCAAAGGTTCTCGCGTCTCCCGCGCCTACCGGACAGCTCCCGAAAAAGGAGAGCGCCGCTCCAGGGCTGGCGAAACCGGACGCGTCGCCGCCGCTGGATCTGAAATCTCTTGAGACGCGACTCAAAGAGACCAAAGCCATCGGCGTGTTCACAAAACTCGCGCTCAAGAATCAGGTCGATGACTTGCTGAATCAATTCCGGGCGTACTACCAGGGACGGCTCAAGACCACCCTCGCCGAGCTTCGGCGACCGTACGAGATGCTGCTCCTCAAGGTGCTCGCTCTCCTGCAGGATACCGATCCGCCGCTGGCCGGCGCGATTGTGGCGTCGCGCGAAGCGATCTGGGGCATTCTTGCGGATCCCGCCAAGTTTGCAACTATTTAACCTTGCGGCAGGAGAAGCGCTGTGAGCAAATGTATCAAGGGTTGGGCTCTAATCATTGTGATGTCGACGTTTTTCGCCGAGCCCTCGCTCGCTGCGGATGATGTATCGCTCCTCAAGGACCTGACGTCCGTGATCGCGCTCCTGGGCTTGCCATGTGGTCAGGTGGTGAGTGCAACGCGGTTGAAGGACAACGACCACATCGCGACATGCCGGGACGGGAACCGCTACCGCGTATTTATAAACGCCGAGGGCCGGGTCGTCGCGCAGAAACAATAGGAGGCCCGTTGCAAACTTCATTTTGCAACGGGTTCTTACATATTCGGATGCAGGAACGGCCAGGGCGAAGTTTCCGCGCCGGGTTCGCTCGGCACTTCGATCAGCGCTGGCCCGGACTGCGCGAATGCCTTTTCCAGCGCCGCTTTCAGTGCGGCGGGCGTTTTCGCCAGATAACCGGCTGCGCCGAAACTTTCGGCAAGTTTGACGAAATCCGGATTGGTGAGCGAAGAGCCGATCTCGTGTCCCTTGTAGGCATTGCGCTGGTCGCGCAGCACGTTGCCGTAGCTCGCGTTGTTGAAAACGATGGTGACGAGGTTGATGTTGTACTTGACTGCGGTCGCCAGCTCCTGCACGCCGAACATGAATCCGCCGTCGCCGGTGACCGAGACGACCGGCTTGTCCGGGTTGGCGATTTTCACGCCGAGCGCGGTCATGAAGCCGAAGCCGACGTTGTCCTGATAGCCGCCGGTGACGAAAGTGCGCGGCTCGTACACGGGAAAGCCGAAACGCGAAGTAAAGCCGACCTGGGAAATTTCCTCGACGAAAAAACCGTCCCGCGGCAGCACCTCGCGGATCACGTCGAGATAGCCCATCTGCGGCTGCACTCTCTGGATGTCGCGCCTGAATTGCGCCTTCAGCGCCTTGAATTCCTCCTCTCTCGATGGCCGCCTCGCCAGCGCAGCCGACAGCGCATCGACCAGGGCGCGCGCGCCCAGTTTTGCGTCGGTCACGATACCGACGTCGGGTTTCACGCGGAACATCTCGCTCGGATCGATGTCGATGCGTATCACCTTGACGCCCGCCGGGATTTTCATCCAGCGCAGGTATTGCAGCTCGAGCCGGCTGCCGATGCCGACCAGAACATCGGTCGCGAGCCAGGGCTTGTAACCGGCGCCGCAGGAAAAACCGTAGGGAGTGTCCTCGCCGACGATGCCGCGGCCGCTGCGGTGCGAAGTCACCGGCGCCTGCAGCAGCCGGGCGAGTTCCAGCACTTCGGCGCCGGCGTCAACCGCGCCGCTGCCGACGGTGATCATCGGATTCTTCGCGTTCTGCAACAGCGCGACCGCGCGCGCAATCCCGTCCGGATCCGGCTCAGGCGGAGGCGGAACATCCATCGGCACGTCGAGATCGACCAGCGCCCTGGCGCCGAACACGTCCCACGGCGTCTCGATCGCAACCGGACGAATGCGGCCGGTGGAGAGCTGCTTGAACGCTTCGCCGACGACGGACGCGGCTTCGGTCGGATGATTGATGCGCTCGGACCATTTCGTCAGTCCGCGCAGGGTCGCGAGCTGGTCCGGCAACTCGTGCAGGATGCCGCGGCCGCGGCCGATGTGGTACGACTGGATGTTGCCGGTAATGCACAGCACCGGGGCGTTGGCCCCGTACGCCGTGCACAGGGCGGCGCCGGCGTTGAGCACGCCCGGCCCCGGCACGCAGGTGAATGCGCCGACGCGGCCGGTGGATTTGGCGTAGCCATAGGCCATGTAGCCGCTGCCCTGCTCGTGCCGGTTGACGATGAAACGTATCTTGTCCCGGCACTCATACAGCGCATCGATGAAATCGTAAGTGTGCGCGCCGGGAATGCCGAAGATCGTGTCGACGCCGTTGCGTATCAGCGATCTGGCGATCGCCTGGCCGGTGCTCAGTGTTTCCGCGTTGCTCATTCGAAATTTTCCCTTCTACGCTGAAGCGCTCGCGATCTGCCCATCCGATTTCACCGGGCAG
>DAIRFM010000333.1:0-2444 GCA_036795025.1 Burkholderiales bacterium
ATCTGGCGCGACATGGGACGCTGCGCGGAGTATTGATACGCGCAAAATCGTTCCCGGTTGGAAAGACTTCAGCGCGCTGCTTGCTCACCTGAAGTTCCTCAAGGAGCATCTTCAAAGAATCGAGAAAGTGGCGATAGTTGCGGACGGTGCCATGGCGAATATCATGCCGAACATTGCAAACCATTTCGTCCACGCGCAGGTGCAGCACTTCGACCTCGCGCGCGAGGATGCGGCGTGGGCCTGGCTCAAGCAAAGCGGGAGCGCGCAGATGCGCCCAGCCGCGTAAGATTCTGACATGACGATTAACGTCCGGACGCTCGCGATTGCCCTGGCGGTTCTTGTGTCTGCGTCCGTTGCGGCGCAGACGCAGAAGCCTCCGGGCGAGCCGGCGACAACTAAGAATCAGCGGGCCGATCGTGCCAAAGAGCGCTGCAGGCTGAACCATGGCGTGGATTGCGACACGCCCGAAGGCCTGAAGGAATGGCTGCTGCTGGAGCGCAGCCGCGAGGAAGCAGTCTTAGGGGACTCGCGCCACCTGCTGCCGTACCAGCCCAGACCGGCGCCGTCGCGGCGCTGACATGGCGCCCCGGTCGTGGGGATGAGCGGCCGGTTTCGGACCGAATCAGAGGGTTGTCCCGACAGTCTCAGATCGGCCAGGAGCGGAAGCTCACGCTGACCAAGCCGAATGACTCCTGTTCGGCTCGAACCTGCCGTTCGAGCTTTCCTGCCGAAAAACTCATCGAGGCAACTGGCGAGCGTCCGGTTTCCAAAATAGCGCACTCGCATCAACTGTCTATTCCGAGGCGAGCCGGTAGCCCACCCCCGTCTCGGTGAGTAGGTAGCGTGGTCGCGCCGGATCCGGCTCCAGCTTGTGCCGCAATTGCTTCATATAGATGCGCAGGTAGTGCGACTGGTCGACGTAGGACGGACCCCATACTTCGCGCAGCAGATGCCGGTGCGTCAGCACCATGCCGGCATGCCTGGCCAGGCATCCGAGCAGGCGGAACTCGATCGGCGTCAGGTGAACGTCCCTGCCGTCCGCCCGGACCAGGCGGCGCTCCAGATCGACCTCGATGTTGCCGAAGCGCAATGTCCCCGCAGCGTTTTGCTTCGCGCCGTGCGCGGCGTGCCGCAGCGCGACGCGTATGCGCGCCGTGAGTTCGCCCACACCGAAGGGCTTGGTGACGTAATCGTCGGCGCCGGCGTCGAGCGCCGCGACTTTTTCGGCCTCCGCGCTGCGTGCCGACACGATCAGGATCGGCAGCGCGGACCAAGCGCGAATTTGCTTCACCACCTCGACTCCGTCGAGGTCGGGCAGGCCGAGGTCGACCATCACCAAGTCGGGTTTGTGCGTGGCGGCCTCGATCACGCCGCGCTCGCCGTTCTCTGCCTCGATCACGCGATAGCCTTCCGCTGTCAGTGTGGTGCGCAGGAAGTGGCGGATCTGCGGCTCATCCTCCACGATCAGGATCAGGTGTCCGGTGTTGGTCATGCGGACTCTGCTTCGTGTTGGACTGTCGGGGGTGTTCCGCCGAACGGCAGGGTGAAGCAGAACATCGCTCCGCCGACCAAGCGATTTTCGGCCCAGATCCGACCGCCGTGTGCCTCAACGATGGCGCGGCAGATGGTCAGGCCCAGGCCGGCGCCGCCGACCGCGCCCTCCGGCACTCCGCGGTGGAATTTCTCGAACACCCGCTCCTCATCGCCAGGCTTGATGCCGGGGCCCCGATCCACCACGCTCACCGTGATCTCGTCGCCCGCAGCCCAGGCGTCGATCTCGATCGGCGATCCCGGCGGGGTGTATTTGACCGCGTTTTCGAGCAAGTTGGACAGCACCTGCGCGATCAGCACGCCATCGATCAGCACCAGCGGCAGATCCTCCGGCAGGCCTACCACGACTTTGCGTCCCTCAAGGCCAGACTGCATCCGGTTCAGCACGGCGCCGACAATTTCCTCCAGCGGCTGCCATTGCCGGTTCAGTTGCGGTGCGCCGATCTCGAGGCGTGTCATATCGAGGATGTTGTTCACCTGCTGGGTCATCTGCCTGGCCTGATCGTAAATCGCCTGTGCCATTTCCTTGCGTTTGGGCTCGGCCAGCGCCGCTCCGCCTTCGACCAGGGTGCTCGCCGATCCGGCGATCACCGCGAGCGGGGTGCGCAGGTCGTGCGAAATCGACGACAGCAGCGAATTGCGCATGCGCTCGTTTTCGGCGTGGATTTCAGCGTGCTGCGCCTGGTCGGCAAGATGCACGCGCTCGAGCGCCAGCGCGACCTGGCTGGCGAAGGTTTCGAGCAAATGCAGTTGTTCGGGCAGGAGCACGCGGCGCGGGTTCGCGGGAAGCAGCGCCAGCACGCCGAGTGCAGGCGCCGGCGGGCTTGCTGCGGTCTGCTTCTTCGCGCCCGTCTCGGCCGGCGAGGGCCCCGTGCTCTTCAGCGGCAGATAAA
>DAIRFM010000086.1:0-3193 GCA_036795025.1 Burkholderiales bacterium
CTTGAATTTTTTCACCACCATGGCGCGGCCGCGCACCTGCGCGCGCTCGGCTTCGCCGCTCACCACCGATTCCGGATCGATGCCGGTCATGTGGTTGGGCACGAGGTGGCCGAGCTTGCCGAACCAGAAATTGGACAGGGCCGTGAGCACCTCGCCCTTGCCGGGAATCGGATCGTCGAGAATGACATCGAAGGCGGACAGGCGGTCGGTCTGCACCACCAGCAACTTGTCTTCGCCTACGGCATAGATGTCGCGCACCTTGCCGCGGTGCAGGAAAGGCAGGCTGTTGATCGATGTCTGGAGTAAGGTGGTCATCGCTTTTTTGCTCGGTGAGATGAATCAGGTGATGGGGGATGGGCAGGGGCTGGCGTGCGCGGGCCTGCCGCGCACGTCAGCCCTTCAGAGATCCGGCAACTTCGCCCGCTTCACGGCATCGGCCTGCTTGTCGCGAAAAGCCTGCAGGCGCCGCGCCAGGCCGGCGTCATTGAGCGCGAGCAGCGCCACCGCGAACAAGCCCGCATTCGCAGCGCCCGCCTCGCCAATGCCGAAGGTCGCGACCGGAATGCCCTTGGGCATCTGCACGGTGGACAGCAGCGAATCCAGGCCCCGGAGGTATTTGGAGGGCATCGGGACGCCCAGCACCGGCAAGGTGGTCCGGGCCGCGACCACGCCGGCGAGATGCGCCGCGCCGCCGGCGCCGGCGATGAAGCATTTCGCGCCGCGCTTGGTCATGGCGCTGATCCACTGCTCCAGCAGATCGGGCGTGCGATGCGCCGACAGCGCGCGGGCTTCGTAAGCGACGCCGAAGTCCTTCAGTTGCCTGGCCGCCTGCTGCATCACCTCCCAGTCCGAGGTGGAGCCGATGACGATACCGACCAGCGTCTTCTTTTGTTTCGCCATTACATCCTCCCTAAGCCGGCAGAGCCGGACTACGCCGCCTGCTTTTCCATGTCGGGCCGGTACTTGCCCTGGCTCGCCAGGCTGTTCATGCGCGCGCGATGGTAATAGGCCTTCTGCGCAGCGGCGACGTTGGCCGTCTTGCCGCCCCAGGTCTTGAGTGCGGGATTCTGCAACGCGCGGCTGAAGGAGTAGGTGAGCGGCCAGGCCAGGCCGGACATCGACGCCATGGCATTCAAGTGCGCGGTCGCCGCCTCGTCGCTCTGACCGCCCGACAGGAACACGATGCCGGGCAGCGCCGCGGGCACGGCGCGCTTCAGGCAGCGCACGGTCTGCTCGGCGACCTGCTCGACGCTCGCCTGCTTCGGGCAGTCCTTGCCCGAAATGACCATCGAGGCCTTGAGTATGGTGTGCTCGAGCGACACGTTATGCGCGCGCAGCGCGGCGAACGTCGCGGCGAGCGTCGCCTCGGACACTTCGAAGCAGCGCTCTATGGTATGGCTGCCGTCGAGCAGGACTTCGGGCTCGACCACGGGCACGATCGAGGCTTCCTGGCACAGCGCCGCGTAGCGCGCGAGCGCATGCGCATTGGCGTAGAGGCAGGCGTGGCTGGGAATGCCGTCGCCGATGGTGATGACCGAACGCCACTTGGCGAAGCGCGCGCCGAGCTTGAAGTAATCGGCCAGGCGTTTCCTCAGTCCATCCAGGCCCTCGCTCACCTTCTCGCCCGGGCACAGGGCCATGTCATGCACGCCGCCGTCGACCTTGATGCCCGGGATGATGCCTTTGCTCTCGAGGTATTGCGGAAACAGCACTTCGCCCTCGAGCGTCTTCTGGCGTATGGTCTCGTCGAACAGGATGACGCCGCTGATGAATTCCTCGGTGCCCCTGGTCGTGAGCAAGAGGTTGCGCCAGCCGCGGCGATTGGGCTCGGTGCATTCGGTATTGATCGACTTGAAGCGCTTCTCGCAGGTGCCGGCGGATTCGTCGGCGGCAAGCAGGCCTTTGCCCTTGACGACCATGGCCTGCGCGGTCTTGGAAAGCAGTTTCGTGTCCATGCTGATGCTCCTGAGATAAAAAGGGGATGGAAACGGCGTGGAATTGAGGCTGCGATTTTACCGCGGAACGACGCCGCCGGGATAGGCCGGAATTGGGACGCCATGACGAAAATCAATGGTTGTTGCATCTTTGCGCGCGCCCCGTCCCCAGCCGCCCTGCCATTGCAGTGCGGCAATGGCGACGTGCAACCGGATTTCAGCAAAACCGCTGGTGGCGCTCGCGGCAGGTGGCGAGGACCTCTTCGGGATCGCGCCGCCACCAGTTGTTGGCGGAGAAAATCTCCACTTCGTGAAAGCCGCGGTAGCCGGCGACCTCGACCCAGGAGCGGATGAGGGGAATGTCGATTACGCCATCGCCCATCATGCCGCGGTCGAGCAGCAGGTCGGTGGTCGGCACCAGCCAATCGCAGATATGGAAAGCCAGTAGTCGTCTGTCGCCGGCGCGCTCGATTTCCGCCTTCAGCCGCGGATCCCACCAGACGTGGTAGATGTCGACCGCCAGCCCCAGCCCCTCCCCCAGCTCATCGCACAGATCGTTGGCCTGGGCCAGGGTGTTGACGCAGGCGCGGTCGGCGGCATACATGGGGTGCAGCGGCTCGATGGCGAGCGGCACGCCGCAGCTGCGCGCATGGCCGAGCACGGCGCCGATGCCGTCGCGTACCTGCTCGCGCGCCCCGGCGAGATCTTTCGACCCGGGTGGAAGTCCGCCCACCACCAGCACCAGGCACCTGGCTTCCAGGGTGGCCGCGTCTTCAATCGCGCGCAGATTGTCCTCGATCGCCGCGCGCCGGCCCTGCCGATCCGCAGCCGGAAACATGCCGCCGCGGCACAAGCCGGTGACGGTGAGGCCGTGCGCCCGGATTATTTTCGCCGCCTCCTTCACGCCGAGCTCGGCCAGCTTGTCGCGCCAGGGCGCGATGCCGCGTATGCCGTGGCGCGCGCAGCCCTCGATCATCTGGCGCAGGCTCCACTTCTCCCGCACCGTGGCGGTGTTGAGCGAGAGCAAGTCCGGATTGGGTGGAGAATTACTCATAAAAGGATTTTGTCTTCACTGAGCAATCCCATGAACTGCAAGAAGCTGCTTCATGCGCGCGCAGGCGAGTTCGGGATCGCGCAGGAGCCCCGCCGCGTCGGCCAGGCGGAACAGCTCGGCCAGATGCAGTATCGAGCGCGCGCTTTGCTCGCCGCCGACCATGACGAAATGGTCCTGATGGCCGTTGAGCCAACTCATGCACACC
>DAIRFM010000086.1:3293-6881 GCA_036795025.1 Burkholderiales bacterium
GCCGCCGACCATGACGAAATGGTCCTGATGGCCGTTGAGCCAACTCATGCACACCACGCCGGTCTTGTAGTAGCGCGTCGGCGCGCGGAAGATGTGGCGCGACAGCGGCACAGTCGGCGCGAGGATTTCGTGGAAGGTCCTGCGATCGTTTTTCGCCAGCGCCATCAGCGCCGCCGAGGCGGCCGGCGCGATGGCGTCGAAAATCCCCAACAGCGCATCCGAATGACCCTCGGTGTCGCCTTCGATCAGCTCGGCATAGTTGAAGTCGTCGCCGGTGTACATCCGCACAGCCGCGGACGATGCGGAGGGGCCCGCTCCCCCTCCTCGGGGCAGGCGCCGGCGCATGGCGATTTCCTTGTCCTTGTCGAGCAGGGAAATCTTCACGCCGTCCACCTTGGCCGCGTTGCGGGCAATAACCTCGAGCGCGACCTCCATCGCCTTGTAGTGGTCCGCATGTCCCCAGTATCCGGCCAGCGCCGGATCGAACATCTCGCCCAGCCAGTGGATGATCACCGGCTCCCTGACCTGGCCGAGGATGCGCTCGTAGACCTTGTGGTAATCGTCCGGCGACTTGGCCACGCGCGCCAGCGCCCGGCTGGCCATGAGGATAATGCGGCCGCCGAGCGCTTCGATCGCGGCGATCTGCTCCTCGTAGGCGCGGATCACGTCGTCCAGGCCCGTGGCGGCTTCCGCGGGCAGATGGTCGGTGCCGGCGCCGCTTGCCAGCAGTGCGCCTTTGCAGTCGCGGCTCGCCTCGATCGAGCGGCGAATGAGCTCGAGCGAGGTGTTCCAATCAAGGCCCATGCCGCGCTGCGCCGTGTCCATGGCCTCGGCCACGCCCAGGCCCAGCCCCCACAGGGTACGGCGATAGGCGATGGTCGCGTCCCAGTCGATGGCGCAGCCCTGCCACGGATCGACCGCCGCCAGCGGATCGGCCACCACATGGGCGGCGCAATAGGCGACGCGACTGAACGCGCCGGCGGCCTTGCGCGGGAAGTTGCGCGGAACGGAAAGCCTGAACTGTTCCAGCCGCCCGCCCGCCACCGGCAATTTGATGCTTACGCTCAATTTCTCAGGTGCATTCATCATCGGCTCCACGCCGCGATTTCGATTTCCGGAAAAGGCTTTCGCCTCTCGCTTCGTGTCTGGCGCCTCACGCTTCTATTTTGGGCACGTCCACCCAGCGCCGCTCGGCCCAGCTTTTCAGTGCGCAGTCCACCAGCTGCACCCCCTTCGCGCCCTCGAGCAGGTTCCATTTGAACGGCGTGCCTTCGAACAGATGGCGGATGAACAGCTCCCACTCGACCTTGAAGGCGTTGTCGTAGGCGACGTTGGAGGGCACTTCCTGCCAGGTGTCGAAGAAATTTATGCTCTGCGGCACGTCTGGATTCCATACCGGCTTGGGCGTGTTCACCCGCGCCTGGCTGAAACAGCGCTGCAGCCCGGCCACCGCCGAGCCATGCGTGCCATCGACCTGGAAGGTCACCAGGTCGTCGCGGCGCACGCGCACGGCCCACGAGCTGTTGATATGGGCGATCACGCCACCCTCGAGCTCGAAGGTCGCGTAGGCGGCATCGTCGGCGGTAGCGCGGTACTTCCTGCCTTCCTCGTCCCAGCGCTCGGGAATGTGCGTCGCGCCCATGCAGCTGACGCTTTTCACCTCGCCGAACAGGTTGTCGAGCACGTAGCGCCAGTGGCACAGCATGTCGAGAATGATGCCGCCGCCGTCTTCCTTGCGGTAGTTCCAGCTCGGGCGCTGCGCCGCCTGCCAGTCGCCCTCGAACACCCAGTATCCGAACTCGCCGCGCAGCGACAGGATTTTTCCGAAGAAGCCTGCATCGCGCAGCATCTTCAGCTTCAGCAGGCCAGGCAGCCACAGCTTGTCCTGCACCACGCCGTGCTTGATGCCGGCCTTTTTCGCCGCGCGGTAAAGGTCGAGCGCCTCGGCGAGCCCGGTCGCCACCGGCTTCTCGCAATAAATATCCTTGCCCGCGGCGATGGCTTGTTTCAGGATGGTCGGCCGCAACTGGGTCGAAGCCGCGTCGAAGAACAGCCTGTCGTCCTGGTTCGCCAGCGCTGCATCGATGTCGGTGGTCCAGCGCCCGATGCCGTGCGCCTTGGCCAGGCGCTCGAGCTTGTCGGCGCTGCGGCCGACGAGTACGGGATCGGGCATGACGCGCGTGCCGTCGGCAAGCGCTATGCCGCCCTGCTCGCGTATCGCGCAGATCGACCGGATCAGGTGCTGGTTGGTGCCCATGCGCCCGGTCACGCCGTGCATGATGATGCCAAGTCGCTTTTCGGCCATGCTCTTACACTCCAAAAGATTCTTTCACCGCGCGTTCATTCCATTCCCAGGAGCTTGTATATGCGGCGGGTGTAATCGCCGAACTCCTTGTCGGTCTTCATGTCGAGCGTGCGCGGATGCGGCAGCTCGATCGTAATGTTGTCGGCCATGCGCGCCGGCCCTGCAGTGAGCACGACCACGCGCGTGCCCAGGAACACCGCTTCGGAAATGCCGTGGGTGACGAAAATAATGGTCTTCTGGCTTTCCTTCCAGATGCGCAGCAACTCCAGATTCATTTTCTCGCGCGTCAGCGCATCCAGCGCCCCGAATGGCTCGTCCATCAGGATCAGCTTGGGGTCGTGGATGAGCGCGCGTGCGATGGCGGCGCGCTGCTGCATGCCGCCCGAGAGCTCATACGGGTACTTGTGCTCGAAGCCCGACAACCCCACCAGATCGAGCAACTGCATCGCCCGCTCGCGGCTCGCCGGCATCGGCAGGCCGAGAATCTCCGCCGGCAGCAGCACGTTCTCGAGGATGCGCCGCCATTTGAGCAGCAGCGGCTGCTGGAATACCATGCCGACGTCGCGCGCCGGGTCGAACCGGTGGGTGCTCGATCCGATCTTTACCTCGCCACCGTCGTGCCCGTGCAGGCCGGCGAGGATTTTCAGCAGCGTGGTCTTGCCGCAGCCCGAAGGCCCAACCAGCGCCACCAGCTCGCCCGGCATGACGTCGAAGCTCGCGTCGGATATGGCCAGGTATTCGGCGTCGCGCCGGCGATAGAGTTTGCGCACGCCGGACAGATGAATGAATGGCTCAGCCACCTGTGTAAATTTCCTTCAATCGTCGCGTCCCGCGCACTTATGCCTGACGGCGCCGGGGCACGTTCCCATTATTAACCAACTGGTTACATTAGACACGATGTCCGATGCCGGGTCAAGAAAACCGCGGCTGCGCCGGAGTTCCAATCGCCTTATTTCGACAGGTAGCCCAGCACCAGCTCGGTCATGTGCGCCAAGCGCTGCTTGAGCGCCTGCGGGCGCATCAGGTCGCGCCCGAAGATCGTCGACAGCGTGTGGTTGTTGCAAGTAATGAAAGTTTTATCCAAACGGTTAATAATTGCAATCTTCGTATTTTTGATCAGGAAAGAGTATGGCTGCCCCGCGCATCAAGACCACTGTCGTCGGTTCCTATCCCGTTCCCGATTGGCTCGCCGCCAGCCCGTCGGAGCAGGCGCTCGTCGACGCCATGCGCGTGGTCCTGGCGACGCAGGAGCAGGCCGGCATCGATGTCGTCTGCGACGGCGA
>DAIRFM010000334.1:0-2425 GCA_036795025.1 Burkholderiales bacterium
TCTATCACAAGCCTTTCATCGGCTGGATTTGGGGCGGTTGCCTGCTGATGGGCATTGGCGGCCTGCTCGCGGCCTTCGATCGGCGCTATCGCGCCAGAGCACGCGCGGGTTCGGCGCAGCTAACCACCGCGGCCGGCCTCAACGCATCTCCGGCGCGCTGACCATGCTGCGTGCCCGTTTTCTGATTCCACTCGCCGTGTTCGCCGTGGTCGTGGGGATACTCGGCGTCGGCCTGACGCTCGATCCGCGCGAGGTGCCTTCGCCGCTGATCAACAAACCTGCGCCGGCGTTCAATTTGCCGCAGCTGGAGCAGCCGGACAAGACCATTTCGCAAAAGGATATGCTGGGCAAGGTGTGGCTGCTGAATGTATGGGCCTCCTGGTGTGTTTCCTGCCGCGAAGAGCACAGCACCATCCTGGAACTCGCGCGCAGCGGCGTGGTGCCGGTGCTCGGACTGAACTACAAGGACGAGCGCGCCGACGGCCTCGCCTGGCTGGCGCGCTTGGGAAACCCCTACCGGATATCCGCCTATGACCGTGACGGCCGCATCGGCATCGATTACGGCGTGTATGGGGTTCCCGAAACCTATGTCATCGACAAGGCCGGCGTGATCCGCTACAAGCGCATCGGTGCCGTCACCCCGGAGGTCGTGCGTGACAAGATCCTGCCGCTGGTGAAGGAGCTGAACGGCAATGCGTAAGCTGTTCGTGCTGTTGTTCGGACTCATCCTCGCCGGGTCCGTGCTCGCCAAGGAAGCGCCGCCGGCCGTCCCCGACCCGGCGCTGGAGAAACGCGCCATGGCACTGGCGGAGGAATTGCGCTGCCTCGTGTGCCAGAACCAGACCATCGCCGACTCGCACGCCGAGCTCGCGATCGACTTGAAGAACCAGATCCGCGAGAAACTGAAGGCAGGCATGAGCGAAGAACAGATTCTCCAATTCATGGTGGCGCGCTACGGCGATTTCGTGCTCTACAAACCCCCGGTCAAGGCGACCACGGTTCCGCTCTGGTTCGGTCCGTTCGCGCTGTTGTTTGGGGCGCTGGCAGGACTGTTCTATTACCTCCTGCGGCGGCGGCGTTCGGCGGCCCCGCAGCCCCTGAGCGAGGCGGAACAGGCGCGGGTGCAGGCATTGCTCGATTCCCCCGAGGAGCGCCGATGACGCTGTTCTGGGTCATTGCGGCGCTGTTGGTGGGCTTGGCGCTCGCGTTCCTGGTCACCCCCTTGGTGCGTAACCGCGCGGCCTCCGGCGGCAGTGCGTCTCGCGCCGCAGCCAACCTGGCCGTATTCCGCGATCAGCTCGCCGAACTCGACGCCGACCTTGCAGCCGGAAGCATCGACCGCGAACAATGGGAGGCGGCGCGCGGCGACCTGCAACGCGGATTGCTGGAGGCTGTCGATGTGCCCTCGGCCAACGCGGCTGCACCCGTCAAACGTTCCAAGGCAGCGGCCATTGCAGTCGCGGTGGCGGTGCCGCTCATTTCGGTATCGCTTTATCTGGGGCTGGGCAACCCGCAAGGGCTGGCGCCGGGAAAGGAAAACGCTGCGCAGGGTGCGCCCCATCAGCTCACGCGGGAGCAGATCGACACCATGGTTGCGCGTCTGGCGCAGCGGCTGGAGTCGAACCCGGATGACGGCGAAGGCTGGGTCGTGCTGGCCCGCTCCTACAACGCGCTCGGGCGCTACGGTGAGGCAGCTGCCGCCTATGCCAAGGCCGAGGCCAAGTTTCCGCAGGATGCGCAGCTCCTGGCTGACTACGCCGACAGCCTGGCCATGGCCCAGGGGCAGACCCTGCAGGGTAAACCGGAAGCGCTGGTGCGGCGCGCGCTGCAGGCTGACGGCAACAATCTCAAGGCATTGGCCCTGGCCGGAACCGTGGAGTTCGAAAAGAGCGATTTTGCCAAGGCGATCGAATACTGGAGGCGGATGTTGCCGCTGCTGCCGGCGGATTCGGAAATGGGAAATTCAGTCCGTGCGAGCATTCAGGAAGCGCAGGAAAAGCAGGGGGGCATGGCGAAGTCGTCGCCTCTGATCGCGCAGGACAAGCCGCAGGACAAGCCGCAGGACAAGCAAGAGGGCGCACCGAAGTCATCGACTGCGACCGCCGCTGCGAAGGCGAAAAGCGTGAGCGGGACAGTCAAGCTTGCACCGGCGCTTGCCGCACGCGCAGCACCCGAAGATACGGTGTTCGTGCTGGCGCGGCCGGCACAGGGTGGGCGCATGCCGCTCGCGGCCGTTCGCGTCAAGGTCAAGGACCTGCCCCTGGCGTTTTCGTTCGATGACTCGATGGCCATGAACCCGTCGGCGAAGCTTTCCGATTTTGCCGAGGTGGTGGTGGCGGCGCGCGTGTCCAAGTCGGGCAATGTGGTGCCCCAGCGCGGCGACCTGGAGGGAGTGAGCAAGCCGCTGCGCCCGGGGACGACCGGC
>DAIRFM010000087.1:0-6877 GCA_036795025.1 Burkholderiales bacterium
CGCTGGATCTTCTCGATCGGGGCAAGGAGGCGTGTTTCCACCGGCAGGGTAATCAGCTTGACGCAGTTGGTTTCAAGAATCTCGCGCACGGCATAGAGTTCGGTAGCCTCCTTCGCCGTGAGGGCGCGCACCTGCGCGCCGCTGTTCGGTTTGCGCATCACCAAACCGTCGCGCTCGAGTTCGGCGAGCGCCTGGCGCACGATATGGCGCTTGGCGTCGAAACGCTGCATCAATTCGTCCTCGACCAGACGCTCGCGCGGGTGGTAGGCGCGAAAGACGATGTCTTCCTCGATGCGGCGCACGATGTCCTGCACCGGCTGCGAGTCGGCTGCGCGCTTGCGTTTTGTAGGGCCAGGGGGCATCGCGTCCTAGGGTGTTTCCGTCTTGTCTTTCACCGATTTATCGCTTAAACTGCCGCCCAGATTATCAATAATGTCATTAATTAGCAAGCACGAGCTGCACCACGCAACCCGACGGAGGCATCGCTATGAGCGGCAACAAGAATGGACTGCACAAGGGGCTCACCACCTACGGCGACAGCGGCTTCTCGCTGTTTCTGCGCAAGGCCTTCATCAAAGGCGCGGGCTACACTGACGACGCGCTAGACCGGCGCATCGTCGGCATCGTCGACACCGGCAGCGCTTTCAACCCCTGCCACGGCAACAGCGCGCAGCTGATCGAGGCGGTCAAGCGCGGCGTGATGCTCGCCGGCGGCCTGCCGATGGATTTCCCCGTCATCTCGATCCACGAAAGCTTCGCCTCGCCCACGTCGATGTTTCTGCGCAATCTGATGTCGATGGACGTCGAGGAAATGGTCCGCGCCCAGCCGATGGACGCGGTGGTGCTGATCGGCGGCTGCGACAAGACCGTGCCGGCGCTGTTGATGGGCGCGGCTTCCGCGGGTTTGCCTGCGATCACGCTGGTGACCGGCGCCATGCTGACCGGCTCGCACGACGGCGTGCGCGTCGGCGCCTGCACCGATTGCCGCCGGTACTGGGGGCGCTTTCGCGCGCAGGAGATCGACGAAGCAGAAGTCGCGCGCGTGAACAACCAGCTGGTGGCGAGCGTCGGTTTCTGCTCGGTGATGGGCACGGCCAGCACCATGGCCTGCGTCACCGAGGGGCTGGGCATGATGCTGCCGGGCGGCGCGACGCCGCCGGCGGTGACCGCGGACCGCATCCGCATCGCCGAGCGCAGCGGCGCGACCGCCGTGGCGATGGCGAATTCCCAGCTGACGCCGGACCGCATCATGAGCGCCGGGGCGTTCGAGAACGCGCTACGGGTGTTGCTCGCCATTGGCGGCTCCACCAACGGCATCATCCATCTCACCGCCATCGCGGGCCGCCTCGGGATCAAGCTCGATCTGGACCGCCTCGACGCTCTGGGTCGCGACACGCCGGTACTGGTCGACTTGAAACCGTCGGGGTCGTACTACATGGAGGATTTCCACAAGGCGGGTGGCATGCCGGCGCTGCTGCGCGAACTGCGGCCGCTGCTGCACTTGGACGCGCTCACCGTCACCGGGCGCACCCTGGGCGAAGAGCTGGACGGCGCTGTCGTCGCTTTTCCGCAGGATGTGATCCGGCCGCTCGACCATCCGATCTATCCGCAGGGCGGCATCGCCGTGCTGCGCGGCAATCTCGCGCCAAACGGGGCGTTGATCAAGCAGTCGGCCGCCGACCCGAAGCTGTTCGAGCGCGAAGGCCGGGCGGTCGTGTTCGAATCGCTGGACGATCTCGCGGCGCGCATCGACGCGCCCGACCTCGACGTGACCGCGGACGATTTCCTGGTGCTGCAGAATGCCGGGCCGAAAAGCGGCTACGCCATGCCCGAGGCGGGCTACCTGCCGATCCCGACCAAGCTGTCGCGCGCCGGCGTGAAGGACATGGTGCGGATTTCTGATGCGCGCATGAGCGGCACCGCGTTCGGCACCATCGTGCTGCATGTGTCGCCCGAATCGGCCATTGGCGGGCCGCTCGCGCTGGTGAAGAACGGCGACCGCATCCGTTTGTCGGTGTCCGGGCGCAAACTCGAGCTGCTGGTCGACGAGGCGGAACTCGCGCGGCGGCGCAGCGCACACCGCCCGCGTGAAGTTGCGGCCGAGCGCGGCTACGCCAAACTGTACATGCGCAGCGTGCTGCAGGCCGAGGACGGTTGCGATTTCGATTTTTTGAGAAAAGCCTAGACTTCGCCGCAAAGCGCACTTTGCGAAATTCAACGAGAATTGACGCCCACCTTGTTCAAGCAAGCACAACGCAAACTGGAGAATTGAGCATGACCCAACGCATCACCGGCGTACTGTCCCCCGTCGTCACCCCGTTCAAGGCCGATTACAGCCCCGACACCGAGCGCTTCGTGCGCCAGTGCAAGTGGCTGGTCGCGAACAACGTCGGCCTGGCGGTGTTCGGCACCAATTCCGAGGCCAATTCGCTGGCCGCAGGCGAGCGCATGGAACTGCTGGAGAAGCTGGTGGAAGCCGGCGTCGATCCGGCGCGCATGATGCCCGGCACCGGCTGCTGCGCGCTTACCGACTCGGTGCGCCTCACGGCGCATGCGGTGAAGCTCGGCTGCGCCGGCGCGCTGATGCTGCCGCCGTTCTACTACAAGGGCGTGTCCGACGAGGGCCTCTACCGCAATTACGCCGAGATCGTCGAGCGTGTCGGCGACGCGCGCCTGCAGATCTACCTCTATCACATTCCGCAGGTGACCCAGGTGCCGATCAGCCTGAAACTGATCGAGCGCCTGCTCAAGGCCTACCCGAAGAACATCGCCGGCACAAAAGACTCATCTGGCGACTGGAACAATACCAAGGCGACGCTGGACCAGTTTGCCAAGGACGGCTTCGACGTGTTTCCCGGCAGCGAAACCTTCCTGCTCGCCGGCATGCGCAACGGCGGCAAGGGCTGCATCAGCGCCACCGCCAACGTCAATCCGGTGGCGATCCACAACCTGTACGCGAATTGGCGATCGGCCGATGCCGACAAATTGCAGGCGGGCCTGGACCAGGTGCGCGGCGTGTTCCAGAAATATCCCATGATTCCGGCGATGAAGCGCGCGATAGCGCACTGGAGCGGCCACCCCGGCTGGGCCACGGTGCGTCCGCCCTTGGTGGAGGTGAACGCGGAACAGGCGACGGCGCTCATCGCCGATCTGGAGCAGTGCGGTTTTTCGATGTCCGGTTTGAAATAGATTTTCTCTAAAGGAGCTTGTTCATGTTTCAGTTTCGCTGCAGTCGCCGCTTCGCGGCTATCGTCCTGGCGCTGTGCGCCGCGCTTCCTTCGTTCGCCCAGGCCCAGGCGTATCCCGCCAAGCCAGTCAAACTCATCGTAGGCTTTCCCCCGGGCGGTTCTTCCGACGTCGTCGGGCGACTGATCGCCGAAGGCGCGACCGAAGCGCTAGGCCAATCGGTGGTGATCGAGAACGTGCCGGGCGCGGGCGGCAATATCGGCACCGCGCGCGCCGCCAAGTCGCCGGCCGACGGCTATACCCTGGTCCTGTGCACCATCGGCACCTGCGCCATCAACCCGAGCGTCTACCCCAACGTGGGCTACGACCTGCAGCGCGACTTCGTGCCGGTGTTCCTGGTCGGTGGCGTGATGAACATATTCACTGTCAACCCCGCGTTCAACGTGAAGTCGATCGCCGAGCTGGTGAGCTACGTCAAGGCCAATCCGGGCAAGCTGCCGGTGGCGATCGGCGGCATCGGCAGTTCCAACCACCTTACGCCGGTGTGGTTCGCCTCGATCGCGGGTCTGGACATGCTGTGGATACCGTACAAGGGCTCGGGGGATTCGATCACCGCCCTGATCGCCGGGCAGGTGCAGATGTTCGTCGACAACGAACCCTCCATCCTGCCCCAGATCAACGCGGGCAAAGCGCGGCCGCTGGCGGTGACCGGCCCGAAGCGCTCGCGTTTCCTGCCCAACGTACCGACGATGGAGGAAGCGGGCTACAAAGGCTTCATCGTCGAGCCCTGGTATGGCGTCATGGCGCCGCAGGGCACGCCGCCCGCGGTGGTGGAGAAGCTGAACGCGGCTTTCAATGCGGCGATCCAGAATCCACGCGTGCAAAAGCGCCTGGAGGAAGCCGGACTGCGGCTGGTAGGCGGCCCGCCCGAGCGCCTGGGAGAACAGATCCGCACCGAGTCGGAGCGCTGGGCCAAGGTAGTCAAGGCCAACAAGATCAAGGTCGAGTAGGCCTATGGCCAGAATTTTTCTTACCCATCCGCCAGACGCGCTGAAGAACTACTACGGCGACAGAGCGGTCGCGAGACTCAAAGCGCTGGGCGAGGTGCGCTTCAATAGCGCCGGACGCGAGCTATCCACGCAAGAGCTGATCGAGGCTGCGCGCGGCTGCGAGCTGATCGTTTCCTACCGCCAGACCCCGGGGGAGGCAGAGCTGTTCCGCAACTCGCCCGACCTGGTCGCGTTCTCGCGCTGCGCCATCGATATCCGCAATGTCGACGTTGCGGTGGCGAGCGAGATGGGTATCCTCGTAACCCAGGCGAGCGCGGGCTTCGTTGCCTCGGTGGCGGAGTGGGTCGTCGGTGCCATGGTCGATCTCGGCCGCGGAATCAGCGCCGCCAGCGCGGTCTACCACGCCGGCAAGGTGCCGGCTGCACCCATGGGCCGCCAGTTGCGGGGCGCCACGCTGGGCGTGATCGGCTACGGCCAGATCGGGCGCTATCAGTGCGAACTCGGCCTCGCCATGGGCATGCGCGTGCTGGTATCTGATCCGCATGCAAAGATGGAGCACGCGGCGCTGGTTCAGCTCGACTTGCCCGATTTGCTCGCACAGTCTGATTTCGTCGTCTGCCTTGCGCTCGCCACCGAAGCGACCGAGAACCTGATGAACGCGCAAGCGTTTGCAAAGATGAAACCGGGCGCCTTTTTCATCAACGCCTCGCGCGGCAATCTGGTGGATGAAAAAGCGCTGGAGCAGGCGCTCGACTCGGGCCATCTCGCCGGCTGCGCGCTGGATGTGGGCCGCGCGCCCGACCAGATGCCTGCGCCTGCGCTCGCGCGCCATCCGAAAGTGATCGCGACGCCGCACCTGGCCGGGCTGACCCCGGAATCGATAGAGCATCAGTCGCTGGAGACGGTGGCGCAGGCTGCCGAAATCATCAAAGGCCGCGTGCCCAAAGGCGCGGTCAACGCACCATACTGGACCAGAAAGGAGAGACTGCAAGCATGAAAACCATCCTGATTACCGGCGCCTCGGGCGACGTTGGCACCCACCTGCGGCGCGAACTGGCCGGCAAGTACAATCTGCGCCTGTCGGACCTGCGGCCGCTGAAACCGGCCAAGGGGGAAAAATTCGCGCGCGCCGACATCTCGAACATGGCTGACGCGCTGCGCATCACCAGGGGCGTCGACGCCATCGTCCACCTCGGCGGCTATTCGGTCGAGGGCCCGTGGGAAGGCATACTCAGCGCCAACATCATCGGCTGCTACAACGTGTTCGAGGCCGCGCGCCGGAACGGGGTGAAGCGCATTCTCTTCGCCACTTCCAACCATGCCGTCGGTTTCTATCCGCGCAAGAAAACCATCGATCATCGCGTCTACATCAAGCCCGACGGACGCTATGGTGTGTCCAAGGTGTTCGGCGAGGCCATGGGCAGCCTGTACGCCGACAAATACGGCATGCAGGTCTTTCTGATCCGCATCGGCAACGTCAATCCGGCGCCGATAGACAAGCGGCGGCTGTCGATCTGGCTTTCGCCGCGCGACCTGGCGCAGCTCGTGACCATAGGCATCGAGCATCCGGCCATCCGCTTCGAGATCGTCTACGGCGTGTCGAAGAACACGCGCAGCTGGTACGACAACAGCAACGCCTACCGCCTGGGATACAGGCCGCAAGACGATTCGGAAATCTATGCGGCAGAGGTGCTGGCGAAGGAAAAGCCCGGCCACCCAACCGGCGAACTCTATCAGGGGGGCGCATTCACGCATGTCGAAGCCGTGCCCAACCCGGCGCCTCTGCCGAAGGCGGCGAAGAAGCCTGTCAAGCGAACGGTCAAGAAAACGGCCAAGAAAGCAAAGAAAAAGTGAGCAGCGCGCCGCAATTGAAGGCGCCGCCGGGCGCCTGCGACACCCATATGCACATCTACGACGCGCGCTATGCATTTGCGCCCACGGCTATCATCAAGCCGCCGCCCGCGCTCTTGTCGGCCTATCGCGAAATTCAGCAGCAACTGAACCTGGAGCGCGTGGTGGTGGTGCAACCCAGCGGCTATGGCTTCGACAACAGCTGCACCCTCGACGCCGTCGCCGCGCTGGGCGCGAATGCGCGCTGCGTCGTCGTGCCCCGGCCGGATGTAAGCGACGCCGAATTGAAACGACTGCACGCCGCCGGCGCGCGCAGCGTGCGCTACTTCATGCTGCCCAGCGGTGTGCTGCCCTGGGATACCCTGGAGCCCATGGCGGCGCGCATTGCGCCACTCGGCTGGAACATCAATCTGCAGCTGGACGGACGCGACCTGGCGCAATACGAGGCAATGCTGTCGCGCCTTCCCTGCACCCTGGTGATCGACCACAACGGCAAATTCCTCGAGCCGGTTGGCGTCGATCATCCCGGTTTCCGGACGCTGCTGAAACTGCTCGACAGCGGCCGTTGCTACGTGAAGCTGTCGGCGCCCTACGAGACGTCCAGACTGGGCTCGCCGCATTACGCCGACGTGGGTGTCCTGGCCAGGGCCTTGGTGAAGGCGAATCCGGAGCGCTGCCTGTGGGCGAGCAACTGGCCGCACCCGAACCATACTCCGCAGCCTTCCTGCGCGGCCATGCTCGACCTGCTGCTCGAGTGGGCCGACGACGAGGCCACGCGACGCAGGATTTTGGTCGATAATCCGGCGCGGCTCTATGGCTTTTGAGTCCGT
>DAIRFM010000088.1:0-6841 GCA_036795025.1 Burkholderiales bacterium
GCGAGGTGGCACACCGGGTCGGTCGCGCGCGCATCGCCGGTGAGCAGGAATGCCTGGCAGCGGCAGCCGCCGAAGTCCTGCTCGCGTCGTGAGCAGCTCGCGCACGGCTCCTGCATCCAATCGGTGCCGCGAAACGTATTGAACGCCGGCGAGGACTGCCAGATCTCCCCCAGCGAGTGGTCGCGCACCGACCAGAATTCCAGGCCGGGAATGACCTCCGCCGCATGGCACGGCAGCACGCGCCCCGACGGCGTGACGTTGAGCGAGCGGCGTCCCCAGCCGCCGACACAGGGTTTGGGGAAGCGGGCATAATAATCCGGCACCACGGCATCGATGACGATGCGGCCGTGATGTTTGACGCGCAGCGCTTCGACCGTCTCCACCGCGCGCTCGACCTGCTCGCGCGTCGGCATCAAGGCCGCGCGGTTCTCCAGCGCCCAGCCGTAATACTGCACATGCGCGATTTCGATGCGGCCGGCGGCGAGCCGTAGGGCCTGCTCGACCATCTCCTCGATGCGGTCGATGTTAGCGCGGTGGACCACCATGTTGATGGTCAGCGGCAGCCCGAGCCGTACGGCCTCGGCGGCAAGCGCGTTCTTCCGCGCATAGGCGCCCTTGTAGCCGGCGATTGTGTCGGCGGAGGCGGCCTGGCTGTCCTGGATCGAGATCTGCACATGATCAAGGCCGACCTCCGCCAGCGCGGCGAGGGTTTCCTTGCTGAGCCCAACCCCGGAGGTGATGAGGTTGGTATAGAGCGGCCCGGCATGGGCGGCGGCGACGATCTCGACGAGGTCGCGGCGCGCGCCCGGCTCGCCGCCGGAGATGTGCACCTGCAGCACGCCGAGCGCCGCCGCCTCGCGAAACACCCGCGCCCAGGTCGCGGTATCGAGCTCGTCGGAGCGCCGCTCGAGCTGGACCGGATTGGAGCAATAGGGACAGCCGAGCGGGCAGCGGTGAGTCAGTTCCGCCAGCAGCCCGAGCGGTTTGTGCAGCACCTGTCCGTTTCCTGCTGCCATGTCAAAGCTCCAATCAAAGCTCCAAGAGCTGCTTGTCGGCGAGCGACCCGAGCAGCGTCTTGACGTCGACAAGGACACGCTCGCGCGGGGCGCTGAAGGTCGCGGCCAGGTCGTCGACGATTGCCCCGACGGTCGCCGTGCCGTCACAGCGCTTGAGAATCTCGATGGCGATCGGATCGGGCTTGAACACCCGCTCGGGCGCGAGCAGGACGGTGCCGCCCTGTGCCGAGCTGTCGACCATCCGCACGCCGCGCCGCAGCCGCGGAACGCTGTCATCGGAAACGATGCGCGGCGTCGTGTTCATCCGCCCTGGTCCTCCGGAATGAACGCATCGGGCGGCACCTGCTTGGGCGCCACATAGGCGTGGTAGAGCACGTCGAGCATCGTCCACAGCACGCTGCATTTGAAGATGAGCGCGTCGAGCACCGCGCGCTGGGTCTCCGGCGTGGTGGCGTGGCGCCGCACATAATCGAGCGCGAAGGCGGAATCGCGGTTCGCTTGCGGCGGGCGCTTGTCGAAATAGGCGAGGGTGTCGGGCGTGATGAAATCATAGCCCTTGAGCATGCCGGCAACCCGCTCGCCGATGATCGCGGGCGAGAACAGCTCGGTCAACGAGGAGGCGATCGCTTCGAGCAGCGTGCGCTCGCGCACGAAGCGCACATACGCATCCACGGCAAAGCGTGTCGCCGGTAGAATGAGGCGGGTGGAAACGACATCCTCGCGCGGCAGGCCAAGTCCGTCGGTGAGGCGCAGCCAGCGGGCGACGCCGCCATCGTCTTCCGTCTCGCCGTCGTGGTCGACGAGGCGTCTACGCCATTCGCGGCGCACGGCGCGGTCCTCGCAGCGCCCGATCAGGCTCGCGTCTTTGAGCGGGATCATCGCTTGATAGTAATAGCGGTTGAGCGCCCAAGCTTGGACCTGGCCCTTGCTGCAGCGGCCACCGTGCAGCAAGTGGTGGAACGGATGCAGCCGATGATAGCGCCTGGCGCCGATGTCGCGCAGCGCGGCCTCCAGCTGGTCAGGCGTCAGAACGCTCACAACGTGATCTCCATTCCATCTTCGGCGACCTTGAAGCCCGCCGCCTCGATCCGTCGACGCTCGGGTGAGCCGTCGATGAGGATCGGATTGGTGTTGTTGATATGGACATAGAGGCGTCGTGCGGAAAGGTCCGCCAGTGCCGCGAGCGATCCGTCCGCCCCGTCGATCGGCATGTGGCCCATGCGGCGGCCGGTCTTGCTACCGCTGCCGTTGCGGATCATTTCATCGTCAGTAAACAGCGTGCCGTCGAACAGGACCACGTCCGCCCGTTCCAATCGCGTCCTAAGTGCCGGTGTTACCGCGGCCGCTCCCGGAACAAAGGCGAGACGCGTGCCGCCGGCCTGCAGTTCGACTCCGACATTGGTGCCGCTCTCCTCCATCGTTTGCGGATTGCCTTGTTCCAGATAGAGTGGAACTTTGCCGAGTGCGGCGAACAGTTCTACCTCGATGCCCGCCGCCGAGAATGGTTGTTCCAGCGCAACCACATGCCGCTCAACCACATCGGGCGCCAGCACGCGGAAGATGGGGTTCTCGCCGATAATGCCCAGCGTGGCAGTGGTCCCGTAGATCGTGAAGGATTGGCGCTCCCGCAGATGCAGTAGCCCAGCGATCTGATCAACTTCGGCGCCGGTCAGCACCACCGCTTCGATGGGACTGCCGCGCACTGCTCCTTGCGGCTGCAACGGCGGCGTTGCCGCGAGTTGCGCGCGCAGGTCCGGCGACGCATTGAGCAACACCCAGCGCCGGCCATCGGCCGAGACAGCCAAACTGGCCTGCGTGCGCGGACGCACGCGTGCGTCGCCTTCCCACGCCAAGCGGCAGACGGGACACCGGCAGTTCCACTGCGGAAACCCGCCGCCGGCTGCCGAGCCGAGGACGATGACCGTCAGGCGGCCCATGCCAAAGCGGCGCTTGCTCGCATCAGAACTCTGCCGGCAGGTAGCCGTTGATCTCGAGGCCGATGCAGATTTCGACGAGAGTCGGGGTGGTCCAGGTCATTTTCTTTTTCCTCTCCCATGGCCCGCGCGGCTTAGCAGCAATGGCGCCGGTCAAACGCGAAGCGGCTGGCGAAACGCTGCTGACGTCTGCGCTGAGCAACAACACGATAGCGCAAGACCCCGAACCGCACCAGAGCGGAGCGCTGTTGGCTGCGGCGCGGTAGCACGCTCATAATTTGACGCGCAGACCGGCATAAATGGCCAAGGGCGCGCCCGGGCTCAGCGTGCGCGGATCGGTCAGGCGGAGCGACGGGATATTGGTGGTGTCGAAGAACGTGCCGAACGTGTAGTAGCGCTTGTCGAACAGATTCTGGATCAGTCCGAAAGCTTCGACCTGCTTATTGATCTGGTAGCGCGTGTGCAGGTTGACCACCCAATAGCCGGGCAGCTTCGGATTGAGGTTCGATTCGTCGGCGGTCAGATATTGTCCGCTCACGGCGATGAGATCGGCGCCGACCGTCCAGTCGGGAATCACAGCATAGTCCATTCCCGCCTTGAACCGATGTTGCGGGATCGATGGCATGTGATTGCCCGGCATGACCGTGATCATGCCGTTGACATCCGCCATGGGGTTGTTGGGCGAGGCCAGCGTGATGGTGTCGCGGAACGTGGCGTCGATATAGCTGTAGCCGGCGAACAGTTTCCATCTGTCGTCCTTGTAGGTGACCGCCGCTTCCAGCCCCTGGCGGCGGGTGCCGCCGACGTTCACGAAATAGCCGCGACCGGTGATCGTGCTCGGCACACTGATGATGTCGTCGCGCGTGTCGGTGCGATAGAGGCCGACATTCCAACTCAGGCTGCGTTTGCCGCCCAATTCGTGATGGCCGCGCAGCCCGGCCTCATAGGTCCTGCCGACGACCTGCTTGAGCGCCGGATCGGACACCAGGAATTGGTCGAGTAGGCAAGGGCGGGTCGGATCGGCGCAGCCCAGTTCGGACGGCGTCGGCGTGCGGCTCGATTCCGAATAACCGGCATAGGCGGTCATTTGCGGGGTGAGCTTGTAGGTCGCGCCGACCACCGGGTTGAAGCGGTGGAATTGATGCGAGCCGTTCAGGGCGGTGCCGAGCTGGTCGTCGAGGTCGACGCTGACGATATTGAAGCGGCCGCCGGCGGTGAGCGAGAGCTTGGGGGTCAGGTCGAACGTATCGGTGGCATAGAGACTGCTATAGGTGTTGCGGGTGACGACGTCGACCGGCGCGATTGCGCCGCTTGGCTGATTGATGATGACGCCAGTGCCGGTAATGAACAGGTCGGAACCCAGGGTGCCGAGTTTGCTCGAAGCCTGGAAATCGGCGCGGCCGTGGTCGACGCTCGCGCCCACAACGAAATGGTTTTGATGCTCCAGCACCGGGCTCGTGCTGGTCAATTGCGCCGAGCCGCCAAATGCGTCGGCCTTGGTCTGAGTGCGGTCGATCGAGGCCGCCTGCATCCCGTTGAGGATGGAGGTGGGCACACCGCCGCCGTTCAGCGCGTCGCCACCGAAACAGAGCATCGTAGGGTCCGCGGTGCACGCATCCACGTCGCTGGTGTTGCCGTCGACATGGCTCTGGCGGAAGCCGCGATAATAGGCATTGGCCTTGACATTCAGTGTGTCATTGATGTCGTGGCTGCCGATCGCATTCACGAAGTTCAGCGTGTTGGTATAGGTCTGCGGCGTGGTGTAGATGGCGCTCCAGCGCTGGTTCAACAGCTCGACCGGCGTCGAGGCCGCCGCCCCGAATGTGTTCGAGCCGCCGGTGTAGCTGATGTGGAATTCCGAGCTCGCGTTGCGCATGCCGACATCGGCAAAGACCCGCCGCAGCTTCGATTGCGACTGATCGCGCCAGCCGTCGTCGTTGAGGACGTCGCCGGCGACGTAGGCGGCGACGTTGCCGACCTGCTTGCCGCCCTGCAGGGTGAGCGCGCGGCGTCCGTACGAGCCGCCGCGCAACTCCGCCTCGGCGCCCTGGTAGAGGAACCCGTTCTTCATCTGGATCGACAGGGCGCCGCCTAGCGCATTGAGGCCATAGACCGGGTTGTTGGGCACGAGGTCCATGCGGTTGACGGCGTATTCGGGGATGAAGTCCCAGTTGACCGTGTCGCCGAACACCTCGTTGACGCGCACGCCGTCCTGGTAGACCGCGAGCCCCTGCGGTGTGCCGACGGTCGGCGACGCCGTGAAGCCGCGATACTGCACATTCGGCTGGAACGGGTTCACCGCCGTGTCGGTGATCGAGACGCTCGGGACTTGCTGCAGCAGGCTCTCGGCAACGCTTGACGATCTGGCGTGATCGAGGTCGGCCGGCAGCAGTGTCTGCGTGTTGGCGGAAACCTTGTCGCGGTCGATGGCCGTGATGTCGGCGGTTACTGGCGCGGCCGGCGCGCTTGGCGCCGTGGCGATGACGTCGATCGGCGGCAATTCCACGGCAGCTTGGGCGAGGGCGACGGAGGGCATTAAAGCGCGAGCAAAGACGAGAGCGGCGGCTGTGAAGAAGAGGAAATTGTCACTCGACTTACAACGCACGGCAAACTCCTTCCCGGTCCGTCAGCAAGTACTGTCCATAGCGGCGGGCGTTCTGCAGCCCGTCTCTCGGCGACTAAGATTTGCGGCGGTGCGTATGCGAAGGCGGTCCCGATTCTTTGCTTGCGTCTCTTCCGGCCTTGTTCGCGCGGGACCGTTCGGAATGTGCGTGTGATCATTGACGTCACAACTCTAATGCCGCTGCGGCGACGCTGTCCAGTGCGGCGGCGCGGAACAACGCGGCGCGCGCGCGAAATTGTGCGTCGCCGCATGACCCAGTGTCGTTACGCGTGCGCTTCAGGTGTCAGGCGTGCGGGGGGCCAGCCGATCGGCTGCATGCGCTGGATGATTTTCGCCAGCGAAAGGATGCGCGGTTCTTCGAAGCCTCCTCCGTCCTCCTTGATGAGCACTTGCAGTTTTGAATCGATGCCGTCCCTTTTCCCACCCCGAATCTGCCAAAGACGAGTGGACACAGACATAGGCGATCCGCGTCTTGCTGCGGTGGAAGTCACAGGCAAGGACCGTGGACCGATTCAACATTCCATTGATGTGACCAAGTTGAGTGATGAAGAGTTGCTCATATTCGAGAGGATTATCGCTAAGGCACAGGTACCGTCTGTTGAGATTGACCATGATGAAACTGAGGGGTACATGTTGTCAGGAACAATGGGTGTGCTCATGAATGATAGCTGGAAGCTCAGCGGATTTGATTGCTTAAGATAGATGAAGCGACCCTCTCCATCCCACTGAACGACAACGTGGCCCTTGAGATTGCCGCTGCGTATATCTTCGTAATGATCCATGACACACAGCCGGCCAGCGTTGTCGCGGCCAAGAGTGCAAGCGCCTGAAACCTGCCGCCTCTCGGCCACGGGCTCATGGAAAGCCTCCAATCTCCTCTGTCATCTTGCTCAATCATAATGCGACGGCAATCAGAGGGCGCGTCTGTCGGAAAATTCTCGCGGCTTGTAGCGGAATGGTCACAGCATTAGCTCGGAGGTCGATCATTCAAACCCATCTCCAACGGTTCGAGGCCAAAGCAAAGGCATGGCATTCGACGCGGTCGGAGAACGCCAGCAGCGCACATCAGTCCGCCACCGCCATTTCAGGCGCGGCGGTGCGGGCAGCGGGGTGGCGGCGATAGATGTAGGGTGCTTCGCTCTGCTCCGCGGCGAGCGCGGCCACAATCGCATGCTTGGGGGAGAGGTGACAGACCGGGTCGGTTGCGCGGGCGTCGCCGGTGAGCAGGAATGCCTGGCAGCGGCAGCCGCCGAAGTCCTGCTCGCGTC
>DAIRFM010000335.1:0-2407 GCA_036795025.1 Burkholderiales bacterium
GCCACTCCTCCGGAGTGAGGGTCTGCATCGACAGCGCGTGAACTTCCTCGCGCATGCGCTCGCCCAGGGCCTGATACACGCGCTGGTGCCGCTGCACCCGGCTCTTGCCGCGAAACTCGGCGGAGACGATCAGCGCCTGGAAATGCTGGCCGTCGCCGGCGAGCTCGATATGCTCGCAGGGCAGGCCGCGCTCGATGTAAGTCTTGACGTCTTCCGGTGTAACCATTGGCGCCCTTTCAGTGACGTAGTTTATAACCGCGCTTGAGCAGCGCGAGGGTGACGGCGGTGAGCACGAGCAGGCTGGCGGCAGCGATGCCAAGGCTCAACGCCGGATTGATATCGGACACGCCGAAAAAGCCGTAACGAAAACCGTCGATCATGTAGAAAAAGGGGTTGAATTGCGACAGCTCCTGCCAGAAGGACGGCAGCGAGTGGATCGAGTAGAACACCCCCGACAGGAACGTGAGCGGCATGATGAAAAAACTCTGGAACGCCGCCACCTGGTCGAATTTTTCGGCCCAGATGCCGGCGATCAGTCCGAGCGTGCCCAGAATGGCGCTGCCGGCGACGGCGAATGCGATTATCCACAGCGGGTGCTCGAAAGAGAGTTCGACGAAACCGAGAGATACCAGCAGCACCCCGATGCCGACGAGCATGCCGCGCACCACCGAAGCGAGCACGTAGGCGGCGAAGAATTCCCAGTACGACAGCGGCGGCAGCAGCACGAAGATTATGTTGCCGGTGATCTTGGACTGGATCAGGCTGGAAGAGCTGTTGGCAAATGCGTTTTGCAGCACCGCCATCATCACCAGGCCCGGCACCAGAAAGGCGGAGTAAGGCACCGCACCGTAGACCCGCGCCTGCCCCTGCATCACGTGGGAGAAGATGAGCAGGTAGAGGAGCGTGGTCAGCACCGGCGCAGCGATGGTCTGGAAAGCGACTTTCCAGAAGCGCAGGATCTCCTTGTACAGCAGTGTGCTGAAACCGCTCATGCTGGTCGCGACGGAATACGGCAAACGGGGGACGGACAAATATTCCCGCCCCTCGTTACCCGTTACCGGTTCCCCGTTACTCATCGTCCATCATGCCCTATGCATGATCTGCACAAATACATCTTCCAGATCGGGCTGCAACAACTCCAGTTCCTCGATCTGCGCGCCCGCCTCGCGCACCTGGGCGAGCACGCCTTCGACCTCGGCGTAACTGCGCAAGCGCAGGGTATGCACCGCGTCACGGCTGTCGCGCACCCGCGCCGCCAGCGCCGCCGGCAGTGCCGCACCGGCGATGCGCAACTTCAGATACAGGCTGTCGAGCCGGTTGACCAGGTTACTGGTGGTGTCGAGCGCGACGATGCGCCCCTGCTTCAACATGGCGATGCGCGCGCACAAGGCCTCGGCCTCTTCCAGGTAATGCGTGGTCAACACGATGGTGTGGCCGTCGCGGTTCAAGCCGCGCACGAACTCCCACAATCCCTGGCGCAGTTCCACGTCCACGCCGGCGGTGGGCTCGTCCAGCACGATCACCGGCGGCTTGTGCACCAGCGCCTGCGCCACCAGCACGCGCCGCTTCATGCCGCCGGAGAGCGAGCGCATATTGGCGTCGGCTTTGCCGGTCAGGTCCAGGTGGTGCATGACCTCATCGATCCAGGCGTCGTTGTGCTTCAGGCCGAAATAGCCCGACTGGATGCGCAACGTTTCGCGCACGCTGAAAAAGGGGTCGAACACCAGTTCCTGCGGCACCACGCCCAGCGCCCGGCGCGAGTTGCGGTATTCGGCGACCACATCGTATCCCATGACGCGCACGCTGCCGCTGTCGGCGCGCGCCAGTCCGGCAAGAACGTTGATGAGCGTGGTCTTGCCTGCGCCATTGGGGCCGAGCAGGCCGAAGAACTCCCCCGGCGCCACTTCCAGGTCGATGCCCGCCAGCGCCTGGACCGCGCCGAAACGCTTGTGCACCTGCTGGATCTGGATCGCGGGGGTCATCTGCGGCGCCGCGTCACGGCGGGGTGAAAATCAGGCCGGGGCGGCCTGCAGCAGCTCGGATACGGCGTAGAGTTGGGCAAGGTGCTGCATCGCCTCAGGAAGGTTGGCAAGCGACAGCGTGAGCTTGCGCCGGCGCGCCTCGCGCAGGCACTCCAGGGCCAGCGCCACCGCCGCCGAGTCCACCTCGGTGACGCCTTGGAAATCGAGCACCGCCACGCCCGGCGCGAGCAGCGCGCGGCTCTGCGCCAGGAGCTCGGAGACAGTGCCGATCGTGACCGGACCTTCGAGGAGCAGGCGGTCGCCTTCCTGGGTGATCACTTGGGCTTGGAGCCGGTCTGGGTTTCCAGGGAGCGGTTCTTGCTCGCGAGAGACTTGATCAGGCTATCCACGCCGCCGTCGCGAATCTCGGCATTGAAGGTCTCGCG